>NZ_JBQKIK010000011.1:0-84518 GCF_052117805.1 Bilifractor sp. LCP21S3_F8
AAATAAGGAGGTAGTATAATGGGTTTTCAGAATACAGGCTATATCTATTGTGGTGCTCCGCCTGCGGGGCATGGGGGTTTACTGTATAAGCTCTTCGAAAACGCAGACAGGCCGCCTGCCGCGAAGCGCGCGTAAGAGACTGTATGCGATATTGAGCTTTCATGAAACGAAGAAGAGAAAAACCCGCAAATCCTGAAAAGACAGGATCTGCGGGTTTTACATGCTCATCTGAGCTTTATAAACTCTGATATATAAGAGAAATCCGGGGATTCTCCGGCGGATTACTGTTCGTCAGAAGCCTCATCCTGAGAATCGTTCTGAAGAGCCTTGATGCTGAGGGAGATCTTGCGATCCTCTGCATTGAAATCAACGATCTTCGCAGTGATGATGTCGCCGACATTCAGCACATCAGACGGCTTGTCGACATGATCTCTGGAAATCTGAGATACATGAAGAAGAGCGTCAATGCCTGGCTCAAGCTCAACGAAAGCGCCGAAGTCAGTCATGCGGGCTACTCTGCCCTCTACAACGGTTCCAACCGCGTACTTCTCATCGGCGGTAAGCCACGGATTCTGATCGTCAAACTTCAGGCTCAGCGCAATGCGATCGCCTTTGATATCCTTGATCAGGCAGGTAACCTTCTGTCCTACCGAAAGGATAGAACGCGGATTGTCAACGCGGCCCCAGCTCATCTCGGAGATATGAAGCAGACCGTCCGCTCCGCCGAGATCAATGAATGCACCGAAATCAGTGATATTCTTAACAGTTCCCTCGACAACATCGCCCACGTGAATTCTGGAGAAGAGCTCCTCCTGGGCTTTCTTCTTCTCGGCTACAACAAGCTGCTTGCGGTCGCCGATGATTCTTCTTCTTCTCGGATTGAACTCGATGATCACGAATTCAATCTCCTGATCCATGTATTTGTTGAGATCCTTCTCAAAGGTGTCAGATACGAGGCTGGCCGGGATGAATACACGCGCGCCGTCTACGTTGACACTCAGTCCGCCGTTCAGAACGCGGACAACCTTTGCCTTCAGAACCTCATGGTTCTCAAATGCCTCTTCGAGTTTCTTATTGCCTCTCTCGGCAACCAGCTTCTTGTAGGTGAGAAGTACCTGACCCTCGCCATCGTTGACCTTCATGACCTTGACTTCCATCTTGTCACCGACTTTAACGACGGTTGTCAGATCCAGAGAGTTATCATTAGAATACTCGTTTCTGGTCAGAATGCCATCAGCCTTAACCCCGATGTTCAGGATGATTTGCTCCGGTTTGACGTCGATGACCGTTCCCTCGACTACCTCTCCGTTATGTACGGTCTTGAAAGACTCGTTCAGCATTTCTTCAAAGCTTAATTCTGACATGTTCTGTAACCTCCTCAATTATACTATTTGGAGTAGATGCTCCAGCTGTGATACCTACACGAGAATAAGATTGAAAAGGTTTCAAATCCAAATCAACAAGTGTCTCAATGAAGTAAGTATTCGCACATTTCTCACTGCAAATATGATACAGCTTTTGTGTGTTAGAACTATGCCTGCCTCCGATGACAACCATAGCATCTACTTTCTGCGCAATCTCCCGCGCTTCTGTCTGCCGCTCGTCAGTTGCATTGCACACAGTATTTACAACATAACTACTATAACGCGTTCTGGCAAAAATTTCAACAATATCTTCAAATTTTACTTTATCAAAAGTGGTCTGGGCGACCAGAACCGCCTTCCGGCCCTCCGGGATCTTCAGATTCTGCAATTCTTCGGGGGATTCGACTGCATAGACCTCTCCTTTGGTCCAGCCCATGATGCCCTGTACTTCAGGGTGATTCGGGTTTCCGGCGATGATGAGGATGTCACCGTTTTCGCCTGCCTTCCGGGCAATCTCATGGATTTTTTTGACAAAGGGACATGTGGCGTCCACAAGGTCCACTCCCAGTGATTCCATTTTTTTCTGTATCCGCTCGGGAACGCCGTGAGAGCGGATGATGATGGTACCCTCATGGATCTGATCGAGCTCTTCCTCTGAGCGGATGACCCGGACTCCCTGGGCCGCGAGCTTATTTACCACCTGTTCGTTGTGAATGATCGGTCCATAGGTATAGACGGGCTTCCGGCCATCGCGAATTTGTTTCTGAACCTCGTCAACTGCTCTTTTTACGCCGAAACAGAATCCTGCGCTCTTTGCTTTGATAATCTCCATCCGTCCCCTCCTCTCAGCAGCTGCCCTTTTCTGCGATTCTGGCACGGGCAAGGTCCGTGATGGTATCTGCAACCTCCTCGATCGTCATGTCAGAGCTGTCTACGAGGACGGCGTCTTCTGCCTTTCGAAGCGGGGAATTCTTCCGGTGCATGTCCTGGTCATCCCTTGCGGCAATGTCCTTTTCAATCTCCTCAAGAACGGGAGTCTGACCCTTCTGAAGCAGTTCCCGGTACCTGCGGAGAGCGCGGACCTGAACGCTTGCGGTCAGGTAGATCTTCAGCGGCGCATCAGGCAGGACGACGGTTCCGATATCTCTTCCGTCCATCACAACGTTCTGCGAGCGGGCGATTTCCTGCTGCATGGCTACCATTTTCTCACGGTTCGCGGCGTACCGGCTTGTCTTGGAGGCCATCATTCCCGCCTCCTCGGAACGAATCCGTCCGGTAACGTCTTTTCCGTTTAAAAA
Source organism: Bilifractor sp. LCP21S3_F8 (assembly GCF_052117805.1). Classification (NCBI taxonomy): domain Bacteria; kingdom Bacillati; phylum Bacillota; class Clostridia; order Lachnospirales; family Lachnospiraceae; genus Bilifractor; species Bilifractor sp. LCP21S3_F8. Next base: position 2,663 of record NZ_JBQKIK010000011.1, read on the forward strand.
TACATGCTGACTGCCCTCGATGATTTGAAGACTCAGTCTGGCGCCGGGAAGGGACGCGTTGACGGCGTTTTCATCCTCCGTGTCGATCCCCAGGTCCAGACAATATAGGCCCATGGCCCGGTACATGGCTCCGGTGTCAACGTAAATAAAGCCAAGCGCTTCGGAGACTCTCCTGGCTATGGTGCTTTTCCCCGCTCCGGCGGGGCCGTCAATTGCAATCTGAAAACTCATTTCTGACCTCGTGCCTGCCGGACGTCGGAGACGCATATAATTTACGCGAACAGTGAGCCGTAGCCGAATTCGAAGTATTCGTGTGCGGCGAGCGTCGCGATAGCGAGATAAAACTCGCGCAGCGTGTTTTATCTCGTTGGACAATCCGCAGGCTGAATAAATGTTGTGTCCCGCCCTCGCGGGCGGCTGTTTGCCTAGTTACATTGCCGGCACATGATAAACCGTCCGGCAGAAATAATGCGGCGCTCCGCGGTGGCGGAGCAGCTGTTTGCATAGATACACTGCAGAAAATTATAAACGATCCGGCAGAAATTGTGAAGAGCGTCATCCGCTTCCCTGTCCACGAGTGACTCGACTGAGTCCGTTTCTTCTGTCCGGAGCTGCCACGGCCGGCCCATCTGAGCTGGTTATGAAGACCGGTTATTGTCTGAAAGCGCGTCGGCGCATACCTTTGCCGTAGACCACGCGATCTGCAGATTGAAGCCTCCGGTGACGGCGTCAAGGTCAAGGACCTCTCCGATCGCGTACATGCCGCGCACCAGACGGGATTCCATGGTGGACGGATTGATTTCCTTCACAGAGATCCCGCCCTGGGTGATGATGGCCTCGTTGTAACTGCGAAGACCGGTTATGGTGAATGGAAAGGCTTTTACCAGTCGGCGGAAGCCGGCTCTTTCCTCTCTGGTGATTTCATTGACCGGTTTGTCTTCGGGAATTGCGCTCAGCTTCATCATGACCGGGCGAAGTTTCGCCGGGAAAAGGGAGGCGGTGGCGTTCTTCAGTTCTTTATTCCGTGCGTTTTCGAATTCTCTGAGGAGCCTTGCGTCAAGCTGTTCGTCGGTGAGAGCGGGCTTCAGGTCAATGTATGCCGCAAGAGGTCCGTCTTCCAGGTACTTTCCAATATACGAGCTCGCGGTCAGAGCAAGTGGACCGCTGACTCCGAAATGGGTAAAGAGCATTTCGCCGAATTCGCGGAACTGTTTTTTCTTTCCGTAGGGGATGGTCAGTGTGACATTCCTCAGGGACAGTCCCTGCAGTTCGGGTATATAGGGCTCGGCGGTCTCGAGAGGAACCAGCGCGGGGCGCTGCTTCTGGAGGGTATGGCCGAGACTTTCCGCGATGATAAGGCCGTCTCCGGTGGAGCCGGTGGAAGGATAGGAAAGCCCTCCGGTCGCAAGGATCACATCATCGCAGGGGATTACGGATCCGTTTTCCAGAAGGATGCCGCTGACTCTCCGGTTCTGCTTCTTTATGGTTTCCTCCGGGGAGAGATCCTCCGTCAGAACTTTCATGACCCTGGTCTTCAGATGAATCTTCACATCCAGCAGCCGGAGACGGCTTTCCAGCGCGCGGATGATGTCAGAGGAGTGATCAGACGATGGGAATGCCCGGTTGCCGCGTTCCACCTTTGTGTGCACGCCAAGGCTCTCAAAGAGACGGATGGTATCCTGACTGCTGAAGCTGTTGAAGGCGCTGTATAAAAAGCGCGGATTGGTCACGACGTGGGGGAAAAGCTCGTCTTTCTCACACGCATTTGTAAAGTTGCAGCGGCCTTTGCCGGTAATAAAGAGCTTTTTGCCCAGTTTTTCGTTTCGCTCAAAAAGGTGAACTTTGAAGCCGCGTTCCGCCGCGAACATGGCACAAGCCATGCCTGCCGCTCCGCCTCCGATCACGCAGATTTTAGACATAGATATTCCCCCGGTCTTTTGAAAAATTCAGTCATCAATTGTATTCCGGTCAGGATCCTTCAGGTTTATCCCGCGGTGATCATCAAGAGGATTGATCTCGTCGCGCGAGTATACCTGGTATTCATTCCAGATCCGCTCCAGTGTGGTCATGGTGTTCACAACCTCATTCTGCCGCCGCATGGAAAGCGCCACAATCAGCGCGTTGATCACGGAGAGGGGCGCAGCCAGCGAGTCTACGATGGAAGCCATATCGCTTCTGGCAATCAGATTGCAGGAGGAATACAGGTTCATCGGGGAGTGAATGCTGTCGGTCAGCGTGATGACTTTTGCGTTGCGGTTGTTGGCAAATTCCATCGCCTTAAGCGTGCGCATCGAGTATCTGGGAAAGCTGATCCCGATGATGACATCCTTCTCTCCGATTCGGATCAGCTGCTCAAATACCTCACTTGAGCCTGTGGAATTCACCAGGCGGACATTGTCAAAAATTTCATTCAGATAGAAGGCGAGAAAAGCGGCAAGCGGCGCGCAGCTCCGGAGCCCCATGACATAGATGGTTTTTGCGGAGAGAATGGTCTCGATGGCCAGATGGAAGGCTTTTCGGTCCATGTGCTCCTGTGTCAGCTTGATTTTCTCGATGTCGCTTGTCAGAACGGTGTCCAGAATTTTGTCCTGAGGAATCCGTTCGTAGGTGACCTCCATACGCTGGATAGAATTCAGACGGTTGCGAACGAGCTCCTCCAGTGTCTGGTGAAATTCGGGAAATCCGCGGTATCCCAGAAGGGTTGCGAAGCGCACCGTAGTGGATTCGCTGACGCGGGCCTGCTTGCCGAGCTCTGCCGCGGTCATAAAGGCGGCTTTCTCGTAGTGCTCGGTGACATAGTCGGCGAGCCGTTTCTGCCCCTTGCTCATGTTTGGGTAGAGCCGGCTGATTCTGGAGGAGAGACTGTCCTCCTGTGCTTTCCGGTGATCTGCGGAGGGACTGCTGATGGAGAATTCCTGAATGTGTTTTTTTTCGCCGGGATCCGGGGATTCGTCGGGTTCCGGACAAAAGCTGCCTTCACAGATGCTATCATCTGACCTGCCGGACCGGGGCGCCGCGCTGAAAGAAAAGCTTTCGTCTTCCTTACGCATGATCTGCCTCCCATGCACTGAAGGCGTTGAGACAGACGCCGCCGGCCTCTGCGAGGTCGTAGGTCGCGAATGCTTTTTTGAAGTTATCGGAAAAAAGAATCTGAGAGGATGCCGGGAATTCGTCATCGCCTTCCCACAGGATAAAGCGGATGTACAGCTCCGGGAGAAGCTCGATGTCATAGCAGGCGTCGGCATAGTCTACCTTTGTGGCTCCCATACCCTCAAGGACTTTTTGAAAGACGCTTTTCCGGCTGCCGTATTTGTGATTGAAGCGGAAGATGCATCTGCCCTGGAAGGGACCGAAATACAGATCACCGGAAGGCATGTCGCGGAACGAGATGAAGTGATTGCTGAATGCTTCATATTCCGCAAAAAGCAGATAGCGGAGAATCAGTACTCTTCCGCTGTTGTCTGCGATTTGCGGTGTGATCTCAAAGCCGGGCCAGGAAATGCTGTAATCCCTGCCCAGAAAACGCAGGGTGAAGCGCTGCTTCTCTTCGTTGTAATCTGTGTGAGTCCTGGCCGCAATCTCTGCAGGATCGGCTTCACGAAACTTCTGCGTATAGAATTCGATGGGCTGCTCCTGCAGGCTGTGTCTGTTGTAGTCCGGCTTCCTGTTTTGTGCTGCTGTTTCTGTTTTTTCTTCCATTGATATACCCCCGGTATTATTATGACGGATATTTATTCATATCGGCCCCGATTTTTGAGCCGGCAGCAAAAAAACAGGTACTGCCGACAGATTTTCCGGGGATTCTGCAAGATTACACGTCATACTTTTTATGCCGATGGTATCACACTTCCGGTTCGGGCGCAACTCACAGGAAAAAGATTTCCAGGTGTCCTTTCCGGCGCTGCAGCGACAGAAATAACTGTGAAAGCAATGCCCGTCAATTGCGCTGTTAACAGCAGCCGTTATTTTCATTCCGCAGACTGGGTTTGATTCCTGCTCCATTTCCTCATCGGTTCAATCTTCTGAACGCGGGTGCGCTTCAGGAGGAAAGCGGCGACGAGCATGGCGACAGCCTCTGCGATCGGGAAAGCAAACCAGATCAGGAATTCCGCGCTCTCCATGATAGAGAAGAGGTAAGCGAGGGGCAGAACAACAATAACCAGCCGCAGCAGAGAGACATACAGAGAGTATGTGCCCTTTTCAAGCGCCTGAAAGATTCCCTGCGAGGAGATGTTGATTCCGGCGAAGATGAATCCGGGAGCGATAATGCGCATCGCCCGCGCGCAGAGAATTTCCGTGTGTTCGGACAGGCCGAAAATCTGTGCGAGCGGATGCGCGAACACCTCCATGGCGATGATTCCGATGATCATGATAAGACTTGTGTCAAGGATTCCGTACCGGACTCCTTCTATGACCCGTTTATAGCTTCCCATGCCGTAATTGTATGCGATCAGCGGCGTGATGGCATCACGGAGGCCGAAGCCGGCGAAGAAAATGAACTGCTGGATCTTGTAGAAAATGCCATAGGCGGTGACGGCTGCTGTCGAAACTCCTGCAAAGATGATGTTTACGCCATAGGTCATGGCGTACTCTCCTGTGTGAGCCAGTCCGTTCATATCCGGCATCCGGCTTACAAACATGCTGTCCACAATGTTGTAGCACGCCTGCAGGATCATCGAAACGATGATTGGAATTCCCATCGCCCACAGGATACGGCCCATCGGCTGCGTCCCCATTTTGTTTTCTGTGTGCACGGTATCTGCTGTTTCGTTCATGATATGAATATCCTCCTGTTCTATAGATCAGCCGGTCTGCACAGGGGCCGGCTGCGGCATAAACGAGATAAAACTCGCGCAGCGTGTTTTATCTCGTTTGATTACCGGTTAGAAACCAGAAGCTTCTCCAGGGGAATACCAACCGACAGAAGCTTCTGGTAACACCGGGTGCATTTTCTGTACCGGTCGAAGGAATTTCTAGCCTCATCCTCGTTTGCGTAAACCTTCCAGGTCCCGACAAATTTGAAGTTTTTCGCATGGTTCTGTATGAACCCTTCGACATCTTCCGGCGGATATCCGAGAAAGACGCCGACTTCGTGGGGAAAATCCCGGTTCTGCCGCATGCGGCAGACAAGTTCACAGACGCACTCCGAGGCATGTGTCCCTGTGTAGCCCGCTGACGCGAGGATTCGTCGGCTCTTCTCCTGCCCGAGATCCCTGTCCAAATCTTTTCCGCGGTACAGATACAGCAGAGCGCGTCCGTCTCTGTAGCGGACCGGAAGAAGCCGGAGCCCGGCCGTCTGCATGCGTCTGTTGTAACGTCGAATATCTTCTCTCATGGATTGTTCGTCCGGGTAATGAACAGGAAAAAGGGCCCCTGTCTTCAGTCCGGCGAGTGTAGGTGAGGCGTGATCGACAAGTGTCTGGTCTGACATGATTCCTCCGATATCCGGTCTTCATCTATAATGAATGACCTGAATCATACCGGCTCTGCGGCTTGAATAACGCGGTTTCTCCGGCATCTGTGCACAGAAGTACAAGTTTGTTTACAAATATTAGATATATCTAACGCAGATTCAATATATCATACGAATGTAGCGCTGTCAACGGGAAGTGTGTGCAGAATCGGATAAGGATCAGATAAGAATCCAAGAAGAATCCAAGAAGAACTGAATTCATATCGCGCCGATGAATCCCCCGGTTCTGTGAACTACTCCGACTTCTATAAGTCGGAGTAGTTCACAAAGAAGGTTCATCGGCGTGATTCTGCTGTTGTTAATATGGATTCTTTTTGTTCTTCATGGACATTACAAGGTCGTAGATAAAAGAACCGGTATGTCCGACGGAAGGATATTCGTCATCACCGATCTCCAGCTCGTATTTCTGGTAGGCGTTGATCAGACGGGCTCCGCTCGGATGAAGGATTTCGCGTTCGAAATGGCAGTTGTTATAGGATTTGTGAACGTGGCCGTAGAACATGTATTTCGGGTGCCATTTGTTCATCAGCTCATTGAAGCATTCAAATCCCCTGTGCGGGAGATCCTCGAGGTCTCCGTAGCCCTTTGCGGGAGCATGGGTGACAAGGACGTCGAAGCCGTTGCGAAGACGGATTTCGCGCGTGATTCTGCGAATACGGTCTTCCATCTCCTTTTCGTTGTACATGTTGTCGGCGTCCGGACGGTAGCGCATGGATCCGCCCAGTCCGAGAAGCCGCAGACCATGGTAGTCATAGACGGTGTCTTCAATGCAGATGCATCCTTCCGGCGGCTGTTCCCTGTAAGTTTTGTCGTGGTTGCCCCGGACGTAGAGGATCGGGCAGCTCGCCATTGTGACAAGAAATTCCAGGTATTTTCTGTTGAGATCTCCACAGGATACGATCAGATTGTAATCCCTGAGCATGCCGGGTCTGTAGAAATCCCAGAGCTGTTTGACTTCCTCGTCGGCCAGTAGCAGTAATTTCATTTTTATCTCTCCGTTCTGTTCCTTATTTCTGCTCTTCGGCAGTGGGGATTCCCTGAACCCCGCTCCGCTCCATCGTGGAATGAATCGTATCTGTGAGCTGCGAGGGATCCGGGAGTGATCCGATGATGTTGTCGTTGAGCCAGTTCATGTGAATGATCTGGTCATTGGTCAGCTGTGATCCTCCGCCTGCATCCTGGATGAGTCCGGTCTGGCTGCGGAGTTCGCCGCAGAATGGATTGATGGTTCCGTTCTCGATGCCCTGCTGGAACAGATATGCCATCTTGCGGGAATAATACGAAATATTCTGGGAGAGAATCACATTGATGGCGCCACTGGAAAAACCGAACCAGTAGTTGATTGCCTGCTCCTTGCTGATGTTCTCACGGTTGTTCCAGGAGCCGTCGAGGATGGTGTCTACAATTTGAATATAGAACTGTCCCCAGTTCCACAGGGGCGCGGCAATATTGCGGATGGTTCCGTCCGCCAGACGCTTGTACACACCGTATTTCCGGGATGCTTCATCCGGCCGGATAAGGTCCGGACCGGAGATGACCCCGATCGCCTGCTCATTGAACTCCTCCTCCCATCGGCTGTTCTTTATGCCGCTCCATTTCAGGAGGATCCTGACTTCCGGATCAATCATGGCGGCTCCGATCGCGAAAGCGTTGATGTTCGCGATGTTTCCGTTCAGCGGATAGTCTGCGACGTAGCCGATACGGTGGTCTTCTGCGTAGGACGCCGCGAGAGCGCCCATGATGAGCTTTGCCTCGTACATCTTCGGATAATAGGTGCGGACCGCGCTGCTCATAAGGTCGATGGAGCAGTTAAGGATCTTCATGTTCGGATATCGTATAGCGGCGCGTTTGGAAGCGTCCATCATGTCCGGTGAGGTGGTGAAGACCACTTCATCGAGATCCGCCGCAGCGGCATCAAAGGCGGCGTCGAGCTTTTCCTCTGTATTGCAGTCATCGAAACAGATGGCATCCACGACGCCCTCGTAGGTCTGATTCAACTCATTTCTGCCGAGCTCATGGCCATAAAGCCAGCGCGAGGTCTTCGGCGGACGGGAGTAGAGGAAGGCGACGCGGAGAGGCTGCTCTTTTGTGTATACAGGGGTAAACAGATTGGTGAGGATGTTCCCCTTTCGTGAGGTGTCCGGAGTATCGAGCAGGGCCGCATTTCCCTCGTTCTCCGCGCTCAGAAGCTCGTTCCAGATCAAGCCGATTTTCTTCTCGATGGAGGAACGGGTGTCCTCCTGAAGACTCTGGCGGTGGTAGAAACCCAGGTAAATCAGGAAGGCGTCACCTGCGGAAATCCGAAGATTTTCCCCGCCTTTTGCGTCGTATGCGTCGGAGAAACGGTTGAAATCCGAGCGCAGGTCCTCGACCGTCTCGATGGGCCAGGGTTCGGTCAGGTCTCTTCCGTACAGTGTGGCCAGTCTCGCATAGCAGCCGGGTTTGGAAAAAACAATGCCGTAGAGCTGAGTGACTTTGTAGTAATCCAGAAATTCATAATAGACGCGGATATCGATGTCATCCGACTTTATCGGAAGAATGCGGGTGATATCTGCGGCAATCGATCTGGCTCCGCAGTAGCTGAGCACGGATACCCGTTTATTGCCCTCAAGGACATAGAAACGGTTGAGATATTCAAAACACTTGATCGGGTCGTGGATTCCCTCGGCCTGCTGGGCGTCGTAGAGGGTGGACCACTTCTGCCCGAATTCGGTGTAGTATCTCAGAGTCGGCAGAAAGTTCCAGGTAAAAGCATTCTGCCGGCTTTCTGTTACAGTGCCGGCAATCATGCGGATGGGGATGTCCTTGACTCCTACGGGTACCTTCGCCAGTGTCATGTAATTGGGAAGGAAACTGTCCAGAGAGGTCAGATACGGATATCTTCCCTCGCCGGCCGCTTTCCGGAGCGCCTTGTCAGCCTGCTTTTTTGCCTTTACATAATCCTCTCTCATCTTCTCTTCCTCCTTCCGGACGGTTTTTTGTGAGAATGAACGTTTCTTCCGGTGCTGTGTGCGGAATGCTCTGCCATTTTTCTCGGCGGGATCAGACAATGGGGACCGAATCCGATCAGATCCTCTCTCCCCTCTTTCTGGAGGGCCTCTTTTACCAGATCATAATTTTCCGGCCTGCGGTACTGGATCAGGGCCCGCTGCATCGCCTTTTCGTGCGGATTTCTTGCGACATACACCGGCTGCATGGACAGAGGGTCCAGGCCGGTATAATACATGGTGGTGGAAACCGTGCCGGGTGTCGGATAGAAATCCTGAACCTGTTCCGGCATGTATCCCATGTCGCGGATATATTCGGCGAGGGCAATTGCGTCTGAGAGACGGCTGCCGGGGTGGGAAGACATCAGATACGGAACGATGTACTGTTTCATCCCGAGCTCACGGTTCACCTTTTCGAACTCATGTACGAAGGCATTATATACCTTCACCGGCGGTTTTCCCATCTCCCGCAGAACATTGTCGGAGATGTGTTCGGGGGCGACCCGGAGCTGTCCGCTCACATGATAACGGCAAAGCTCCCGGAGAAAATTCCTGTCCCGGTCCGCCATGAGATAATCGAAGCGGAAGCCGGACCGGACGAATACCTTTTTCACACCGTCGAGACTTCTCAGCTCTTTCAGAAGCTTCAGGTAGTCGGAGTGGTCGACGCGCAGATTGCTGCAGGGGCGGGGATAGAGACATCGTTTGTGCACGCAGGCACCGTACTTCAGCTGCTTGTCACAAGCGGGAGCGCGAAACTCCGCCGTGGGACCTCCGACATCGTGGATATAGCCCTTGAAGTCCTTCTCCTTTATCATCTGCCGCGCCTCCCGGAGAATGGATTCATGGCTTCTGGCCTGGACGATTCTGCCTTCGTGCATGGTGAGCGCGCAGAAGTTGCATTCGCCGAAACAGCCCCGATTGCTGGTCAGACTGAAGCGGATCTCGGCGAGGGCGGGGATTCCACCCTGCCTGTCGTACATCGGATGCCAGCGGCGCATATAGGGAAGCGCGTAGATGTCGTCCATCTCCATCTGCGTCAGCGGTTTTGAGGGCGGGTTCTGGACGACATAGGTCATCCCGGACCCGTGATCGGAGCCGTCGCTGCCGCGGACACCGTTCCCATAGCCCTCATAGATCCGTTTTGCCTGAAAAGGATCTGTATTGGCGTATTGCACCGCATAGCTTTCGGCGTATTTTCTGCGGCCCCTTTCACTGTCCTCGCTGATCTCGCTGAAATCGGGCAGTCGGACGGCATCGTAGATGCTCTCTTCATCTCTGGTCTTGTAAACGGTTCCGTCGATGTAGGTAATATCCCTTGCGGGGATGCCGGAGGCGAGAGCGTCAGCGATCGCAACAATACTGCGCTCTCCCATCCCGTAGGACAGGAGGTCCGCGCCGGACTCCAGAAGAATGGACCGGCGTACCTTATCGGACCAGTAGTCATAGTGGCCGAGTCTTCGAAGACTTGCCTCAATTCCTCCGATGATGACCGGGGTGTGCCTGAAGGTTCGCCGGATCAGGTTGCAGTAGACGATTACAGCCCGGTCGGGGCGGCAGTCGCCCTTCCCGCCGGGACTGTACAGATCCTCGTGCCGGCGCTTTTTCGCGACAGTATAGTGGAGAACCATGGAATCCATATTCCCCGCGGATACCAGGAAACCGAGCCTCGGCTCACCAAGAACGGCGATGCTTGCCGGATCCCTCCAGTCGGGCTGGCAGATCATACCGACGCTGTAGCCGCGGGAAACAAGGACTCTTCCGATGATCGCGGAACCGAAGCTGGGGTGATCTACATAGGCGTCGCCGCAGACATAGATAAAATCAAGCTGTGTGATGTTCTGCCTTTTCATGTCTTCTCTGGAAACGGGCAAAAAACTCATGTAACAGTGCCTCCGTTATGAAAAAACCCCGGAACATCCGATTCGGATGTTTCCGGGGTGTGGAAACCGGTGTATACAGCCCGGGCGGTGTCAGATCAGAAACGTCCTGCCTTTGCAGCTTCCTCAACCGCAACGGCAACCGCAACGGTCATGCCGACCATGGGGTTGTTACCTGCGCCGATCAGACCCATCATTTCTACATGAGCCGGAACGGAGGAGGATCCTGCGAACTGAGCGTCGCTGTGCATACGTCCCATGGTATCTGTCATACCGTAGGATGCAGGGCCTGCAGCCATATTGTCCGGATGAAGGGTACGGCCTGTGCCGCCGCCGGAAGCAACGGAGAAGTACTTCTTGCCTGCCTCGAGGCGCTCCTTCTTGTAGGTGCCTGCGACCGGATGCTGGAAGCGGGTCGGGTTGGTGGAGTTTCCGGTGATGGAAACATCAACGTTCTCATGCCACATGATGGCAACGCCTTCCTGTACATCGTTGGCACCGTAGCAGTTAACCTTTGCGCGCGCGCCGTTCGGATCCTTGGAATAGCAGGTGCGGCTTAATTCCTTGAGCTCGCCTGTCTTGTAATCATAGGAGGTCTCCACAAAGGTGAAGCCGTTTACACGGGAGATGATCTGAGCCGCATCCTTTCCGAGACCGTTCAGGATGACACGCAGCGGTTTTTTACGTACCTTGTTTGCCTTCTCGGCGATACCGATCGCGCCCTCTGCTGCTGCGAAGGACTCGTGGCCGGCGAGGAATGCGAAGCACTCGGTGTCCTCTTCCAGGAGCATCTTGCCCAGGTTTCCATGTCCGAGACCAACCTTGCGGCGGTCAGCTACGGATCCCGGGATACAGAAGGACTGAAGTCCCTCACCGATTGCGGCAGCAGCCTCAGCGGCTGTGCGGCAGTTCTTCTTGATCGCGATTGCTGCGCCTACAGTGTAAGCCCATTTTGCGTTCTCAAAGCAGATCGGCTGGATGCTCTCAACCTGATGGTATACATCAAGACCTGCGGCCTTTGTTACTTCTGCTGCTTCTTCAATAGAGTTGATCCCGTACTCAGCAAGCTTTGCGAGAATCTGTTTTTCTCTTCTTTCATATGATTCAAATAAAGCCATCTTTGTCGTCCTCCTCTATCAATCTTTTCTCGGGTCAATGAACTTCACGGCGTCAGCTACGCGGCCGTACTGACCGGAAGCCTTCTCAAATGCGGTATTAGCATCGTCGCCGGCTTTGATGAAGTCCATCATCTTTCCGAAGTTTACGAATTTATATCCAATGATCTCATCATTCTCGTCAAGAGCAAGTTCCTTTACGTAGCCGTCTGTCATCTCAAGATAACGCGGTCCCTTCGCAAGAGTACTGTACATGGTTCCGACCTGAGAACGATGACCCTTTCCAAGATCTTCAAGACCAGCGCCGATCTGAAGACCATCCTCGGAGAACGCACTCTGGGAGCGGCCATAAGCGATCTGAAGGAAGAGCTCACGCATAGCAGTATTGATCGCGTCGCAGACAAGGTCTGTGTTCAGAGCCTCCAGAACGGTAAGTCCCGGAAGAACCTCTGCTGCCATTGCAGCGGAATGGGTCATACCGGAGCAGCCGATCGTCTCGATCAGAGCTTCCTGGATGATTCCTTCCTTGACGTTCAAAGACAGTTTGCAGGCACCCTGCTGCGGTGCACACCAGCCTACACCATGTGTAAACCCGGAAATATCTTTAACCTCCTTTGCCTGAACCCATTTAGCTTCTTCAGGAATAGGAGCAGCGCCATGATGTACGCCCTGATGTACAACGCACATATCTTCTACTTCTTGTGAATAAATCATTGTAAAACTCCTTTCAAAAAAGTTTTTCACATAGCCGTTTATATTCTCGCATAAATCCGCCTTTTCGTAAAGGGGATTTCGTCAGAAAAAGAACGATTCCACACGGGGATCACGGGCGTCTTTATGATTTTTTGCGCCGGCCTTTCTTGTAGAACTGGGAGATGTAATCGTATCGCTTCTGAAGGATTGCCCGGTTGTTCGTCTGCTTGACCGCGTTAGTGCGGTTTGCCACGAAGGTCTCGAGTTTGTTCAGATATTCAGAGGGCTCAATGGTCCCTTCCGCGACATAGGTGAGCCCCTTCTCCCAGGATGCGGTGAGCTCCGGATTCAAAAGAGAGCGGATTGAGCAGTAAACCACATCATGGATCATTTCTCCGATCTGCGTAGGTGTGATGACCTGGGTTTTTTTGTTCAGTTCGAGGTATTTATTGTTGAATAGCTTTTTCAGGATTTCCGCGCGGGTCGCGGAAGTGCCGATGCCGCTTCCCTTGATCTGTTCCCTCAGCTCTTCGTCCTCGATCAGCTGTCCGGCGTTTTCCATCGCAAGTATCATGGAACCGGAAGTATATCTCTTCGGCGGAGAGGTTTCCCCTTCCCTGATCTTATAGCCGCTGACCGGAAGAACACTTCCCTTATGCAGCTGCTTTAATGCTTCGAGGAATCCCGTGTCGACCTGTTCTTCGGCATTGTCCGGCGGAGAGGATTCTCCGGAGTCATCTGCAGACGCGTTTGTTTTTTTGGCCGGGTTCCGGTACGCCAGCTTCAGGTATCCCTCTTCTGTGAGTACGCTGAAATTGGAGAAGAAATGTTCGGTCTCGATCTGTGTCTCGAGACTGACCTTCTGGTAGACTGCGGGCGGATAGAAAATGCTCAGGAATCTCCGGACAATCAGATCATAGACCTTACCGGCGAGCGGGGTCAGATTTTTCAGGTTCTGGAGGCCCTGTCCGGTCGGTATGATCGCATAGTGGTCGGTGATCTGTTTATCGTTGGTGTAGCGGGTCTTTCCGATGCCCTTCCAGGTACCCTTCTCCAGAATCTCGGAGGCGAAGGACGCAGCCGGGGCGTAATTCCGGAGGCCTCCGATGTTCCGGTTGATTTCCTTTGCGATCGCGGTGGACAGAACACGCGCGTCCGTTCTGGGGTAGGTCACCAGTTTCTTTTCGTAGAGCTCCTGAATGATGTTCAGTGTCTGGTCAGGGCTGATCTTAAAGAACCGGGAGCAGTCGTTCTGAATTTCCGCCAGATTGTACAGGAGGGGAGGATTCTTCCGGGCGGTCTTCTTCTCCACGCGGACCGCTTTCATTTCCTGCGGATGGATTCCGCCAAGATATTGTATCAGCTCTTCCGCATCCTCTTTCTTCCGGAAGCCGTTCTCTTTGTAAAGCTTCGGGGACTGAAAACTGCGGCTGCCTTCAACGGCTTTCCATTCGCCCTCGAATGACCGGCCCTGCCAGGACAGGCTTGCAAGAACACGGAAAAACGGGGTTTTTACAAAATCCCGGATTTCCCGCTCTCTGCGTACTACCATTCCCAGCACACAGGTCATGACTCTTCCGACAGCAATGGCGTGATATTTGCCGCCAAGGTAGGAGGAGAGATCGTAGGAATAACGCAGGGAAAGGGCCCGGGAAAAATTGATTCCCATCAGATAATCCTCCTTTGCCCGCAGAAACGCGGCTTCGGACAGATTGTCGTATTCCGATATGTTTTTCGCCTCGCGGATTCCTCTGAGAATTTCTTCCTCTGTCTGTGAGTCGATCCACACTCTCCGCTGGTCCCTGGTTGGGGGAACCTTCGCCATCATAGCGACAAGGCGGTAGATATATTCTCCTTCCCGTCCTGAGTCGGTGCAGACGTATATGGTTTCTACGTCTTCGCGGTTCAGAAGACCGCTGACAATCTGGAACTGTTTTCGGACGGAGCTGATGACTTCATACCTGAATTGTGCGGGAAGAAAAGGAAGGGTGTCAAAAGACCACTTTTTGTATTTTTCGTCGTATTTGTCCGGATAGGACATGGTCACGAGATGCCCTACACACCAGGTGACGACACTGTTATCGGATTCCATATATCCGTCATGGCGGACCGGGTTTTCATGGAGCGCCTTGGCAAATTCCTGCGCAACGCTGGGTTTTTCGGCGATATAGAGCGATTTGGGCAATGAGGGGCCTCACTTTCCTTTATACAGAGATACTGCGCCTGCTGTGGATGGAGCTTTCTTTATTAACGTGAACAAGGGTTCTTCTACAAAGACTCTGATTGTCATATGGAAGACGGGACAGACAAGGGCTGACGACAAAAGGAAATAGAAGGGAGGGGGAAAAACGGAAAAAGATCCTGCCCGGCATTGCCGCGGCAGGATCCCGGCTTTCTGAAAAAGGTGTCGGTCGGCAAAGCACCTTCCGACGGTCGGATTTTATTTTGCGGTGATATAGCCCTTGTCAACGAGGGTCTCTGCACAGAGAACAGCGCCGCCGGCAGCTCCGCGGAGTGTGTTGTGGGAGAGGCCGACAAACTTCCAGTCAAAGATGCTGTCCTCGCGGAGACGTCCTACACTGATGCCCATTCCATTTTCGAAGTTTACATCCAGACGAACCTGAGGACGGTCATCCTCGGTCATATAACGGATGAACTGCTTCGGAGCGCTCGGAAGATTGTGCTCCTGCGGATATCCGCGGAAGCTCTCCATGGCTTCGATGAGTTCTTCCTTGGAGGGATTCTTCCGGAAGTTCACAAAAGCGGCGGCGGTGTGTCCGTTCAGTACGGGAACACGAAGACACTGACTGGTGATCTTCACACCTTCCGCTTTTACGATTTCGCCGTTCTCAATATGACCCCAGATGCGGAGCGGCTCCTGCTCGCTCTTCTCTTCTTCACCGCTGATGAAGGGAATGACATTTCCCTCCATTTCAGGCCAGTCCTTGAATGTTTTGCCTGCGCCGGAAATCGCCTGGTATGTCGTGACAACAGCCTCGGTCGGCTCGAATTTCATCCACGCGGTGAGAACCGGAGCATAGCTCTGAATGGAGCAGTTGGGCTTTACGGCGATGAATCCACGGGTGGTGCCGAGCCGCTTTCTCTGATACGGGATTACATCAAAGTGGGAATCATTGATTTCCGGAACGACCATCGGTACGTCCGGTGTCCAGCGGTTTGCGCTGTTATTGGATACAACAGGAGTCTCTGCCTTTGCGTAGCGATCCTCAATTTCGCGGATCTGATCCTTCGGCATATTCAGAGCACAGAACACAAAATCAACGAGAGCGGTGACCTTTTCAACCTCCGTAATGTTCATTACTGTCATGTTCTTTACATATTCAGGCATCGGAGTTTCCATTTTCCAACGGCCTCCGACAGCCTCCTCATAGGTCTGTCCGGCGCTTCTGGCGCTGGCTGCCACAGCTGTGACTTCAAACCAAGGATGATTTTCCATGAGTGTGACAAAACGCTGACCTACCATTCCGGTGGCACCGAGGATACCGACTCTTAATTTTCTGTCCATTGTTCAATCTCCTTACATTTGATCTTTCATTGTTTTCACGTATTCTATTCCTTTTTTTCCGGTAATGCAACCGGTATCCCGCAAAAAGTTGATTTTATCAGGCGGAGAGGTACTTCCGGTTCCGTTCGATCTCTGCGCGGATGGCTTCGGGTCCGGGGGCACCGGTGGTGTTTCTGCGCTCCACGCAGGTTTTCATGCTGATGGCTTCATAGATGTCGTCATCGATGACCGGAGAGTATCTGCGGAACTCGTCGAGGGGAAGATCATCCAGAGAACAGCCTCTGTCCAGGCAGTCGAGGACAAGACGGCCGGTGATTCCGTGTGCGTCGCGGAACGGGATTCCCTTGCGGACCAGATAGTCCGCGACATCGGTGGCATTGGTGAAGCCGTGCTTTGCGGACTGTTCCATTATGTCTTTTCGGAATTTCATGGTGTCAAGCATGCCGGTGAAGAGGACCACGCAGCCCTTTACGGTGTCGATGGCATCAAAGGTGAGCTCCTTGTCTTCCTGCATGTCCTTATTGTAGGCAAGAGGCAGGCCCTTCATGCTTGTCAGCATCTGCATCAGCGCGCCGTAGACACGTCCGGTTTTACCCCTTACGAGTTCGGCGATGTCGGGGTTCTTCTTCTGGGGCATGATCGAGCTTCCGGTGCTGTATGCGTCATCGATTTCCACAAAACGGTACTCGTTTGAGTTCCAGATGCAGATTTCTTCGCTGAAACGGGACAGATGCATCTGAATGGTGGCGAGTGCGGAAAGAAGCTCGATGATATAGTCGCGGTCCGATACGGAATCCATGCTGTTGGCGGTCGGCTCGTCAAAGTCAAGCAGCTGGGCGGTGTACGCGCGGTCAAGCGGGTAGGTGGTGCCGGCGAGGGCACCTGCTCCGAGCGGGCATGTGTTCATTCTTCTGCGGATATCGGCGAGGCGGCTTCTGTCGCGGCGGAACATTTCGAAATATGCGCCGAAGTGATGTGCGAGAGTGACCGGCTGCGCTTTCTGCAGATGGGTGAAGCCGGGCATATAAGTTTCCGTGTTCTCCTCCATGATCCGCTCGATCACAAGAAGAAGCTTCTTCAGGATCGGATCAAGCTCGTCAATTTCGTCCCGCACATAAAGCTTCATATCCAGAGCAACCTGGTCGTTCCGGCTTCTTCCGGTGTGGAGCTTTTTGCCCACATCGCCGATCCGGTCGATGAGATTTGCCTCGACAAAGCTGTGGATATCTTCATACTCGTCGGTAATGCTGAGCGTGCCGTTCTCGACATCCCTCAGGATGCCGTTCAGTCCGTCGATGATCTGATCCCTCTCCTGTTCAGTGAGGATTCCCTGCTTTGCGAGCATCCGCACATGGGCAAGGCTGCCGCGGATGTCCTGCCGGTAGAATTTCTGATCAAAGCTGATTGACGCGTTAAAGTTGTATACGAGTTTGTCGGTTTCTTTGGTGAACCGCCCGCCCCAGAGCTGTGCCATAGTGAATTTCCCTTTCTGATACTGAAAAAACAATGCCATCGGGTTGCTGACGCTGAAAAACGAGATCGTCGGATTGCTGAGATCTGAGATCAAGGCACCCGGCGGCTGACGATAAAAACAATATCTTCTGCTATACTCTGCCTTCCCTTTCCGCCTGCCTTCTTGAATAGACGCAGCCGCAGTAGTTCTGGCGGTAGAGATGATATTCTCTGGAAAGTTCGGTGGAGCGGCGGAATCCGTTCTTTTTCTTAAAGTCGGAAACCAGATAGGGAATGCCGTACTCTTCTCCGAGCCGGATGCCGATCTCATTGAGCTTCTGCGCGTCCTTCAGCGGACTGATCGACAGAGAGGTGGTGAAGTAATCCATATGCAGGCGGAGAGCTTCCTGTGCCGCCTCGCGCAGACGCATCTCAAAGCATGCAAAACAGCGCTCCCCGCCCTCGGGGATATCTTCCTTACCCCTTGCCATCTCGTAGAAACGGTCAGGGTCGTAGACACCTTCCTCGAATTCCACGGGATGCGGCAGAGGCATCTCGCGGATCAGGCGCTGCATCTCGTTGACACGTTTCCGATACTCCTCCGCCGGAGCTATATTCGGATTGTAGTAGAAGTCTGTGATAAAAAAATACGGTGACAGGTATTCCAGCACATAGCTGCTGCAGGGGGCGCAGCAGCTGTGAAGCAGAAGCCGCGGTGTACGCCCGTCTGCTTTCAGCTCTGCCAGAACCTTTTCCATTTCTTTCTGATAGTTGATTTTCTGATTCATGCTTTCCGACCGTTGATTCTCTGATATGCCGTTTCCTGCCTGCAGGCGGTGAGCACAGATCCGGTTCGCAGGCGCATCCGCTCTGAGACAAGGCTGCCTGCGGGATGACTCTGCCTGCTGATCCGGATAAATGCCGGAAGTGCTTCTAAAGTACTTTCTATGTTTCTGTGGTGCCTTCGTACCAGAGGGATCAGAGACTTGTGTGCTTCTCCTTCGGGTTGAATCCCGCCTCTTCGAGTGCCTTGAGGATCTGATTCTTGTGGTCGGTTCCGAAGGCCTCCATGGTAATCCGGAGTTCAACAGCAGCGTTCCGGTTGGTGCTGTAGAACTGATTGTGCTCCAGCTTGATAACGTTGCCCCGGTTCTGCGCGATGACGGTGGACACCCGTACAAGTTCGCCCGGGCGGTCCGGCAGAAGGACGGAGACGGTGAAGATTCTGTCGCGCGCAATCAATCCGTTCTGAACGACGGAGGACATGGTGATGACATCCATGTTGCCGCCGCTCATGACAGCTACAACGCGCTTGTTTTCCGGTTTCAGATGCTTGAGGGCTGCTACTGTGAGAAGACCGGAGTTTTCGACAATCATCTTGTGATTTTCCACCATATCCAGGAATGCCACCACGAGCTCCTCATCCGGAATGGTGATGATTTCATCGATGTTCTTCTGAATATATGGGAAAATCTTTTCGCCTGGACGTTTTACCGCAGTGCCGTCTGCAATTGTGTTCACACTCGGAAGCTCGGTGACTTTGCCGTTTTTCAGGGACACCTGCATGCAGTTCGCGCCAGCCGGTTCCACACCGATGACGTGGATCTTCGGATTCAGAAGCTTGGCGAGGGTGGAAACGCCGGTCGCGAGACCGCCTCCTCCGATGGGAACCAGGATGGTATCGACGATCGGAAGCTCCTTGATGATTTCCATGGCGATGGTGCCCTGTCCGGTCGCGACGGTCAGGTCATCAAAGGGATGGATGAAGGTGTAGCCGTTTTCCGCAGCGAGCTGAAGAGCCTTCTTGCAGGCATCGTCATAGACATCTCCGTAGAGAACAACCTCCGCGCCGTAGCTCTTTGTCCGTTCTACCTTGATCAGGGGCGTGGTTGTCGGCATTACAATAACTGCCTTGCAGCCGTAGGCCTTTGCAGCATACGCGACTCCCTGTGCGTGGTTGCCCGCGGATGCGGTGATGAGTCCCTTCTGACGGTCCTCTTCACTCATCGTGCTGATCTTATAATAGGCGCCGCGGATCTTGTAGGCGCCGGTTACCTGCATGTTCTCCGGCTTCAGATAGCAGCGGTTTCCAGTCTGAGCACTGAAATATTCGCTGTAGACCAGCTTGGTGTCGGAAGTGACCCTCTTTACGATCTCTGAGGCTTCTTCAAAGGCGTTCAGTGTAAGCATTTCTTTCTCACTCATCTTGTTTTTCCTTTCTGCGGTGTGGGATCTGTCATTGTGCTTTTTCAGGGAGGAAGGGGATCCGCGTCAGGATACGCACTTCTGTCCCGGCTTTCTTGTCATTGTGCGTTTTCAGGATTGGATTCGAAGAGCGCGTTTACATACGAATCAGGATCGAACTTCTGCAGGTCGTCAAGCTGTTCTCCAACTCCGATGTATTTGACCGGAATCTGAAGCTCGGACTGCACGGCGACGGCGATGCCGCCCTTCGCTGTGCCATCGAGCTTGGTGATGACAAGGCCTGTGATGTGTGCGACCTCGGCGAAACTTTTGGCCTGAAGAATAGCGTTCTGACCGGTGGTTCCGTCAAGAACGAGCAGGGTCTCCAGATATGCTTCCGGGTAGGAATTGGCGAGAATTTTATAAATTTTCTGAAGCTCGTTCATGAGATTTTTCTTATTATGGAGACGTCCCGCTGTGTCGATCAGCAGAACGTCGGCTTTGCGGGCTTTCGCCGCGGCAACCGCGTCGTATACGACGGAAGCGGGATCCGCGCCTTCCTGTCCGGTGATGATATCCACCTTCGCGCGGTCCGCCCAGGTCTCCAGCTGCGGAATCGCTGCCGCGCGGAAGGTATCCGCGGCTGCGATGATAACCTTTTTGCCCTGATGATGGAGCTTGGCGGCGAGCTTGCCGACGGTCGTCGTCTTGCCGACCCCGTTAACGCCGACGACGAGGATGACGGATTGTCTGTTCTCAAATTCGTAGGCGTTTTCTTCCACCTTCATCTGCTGGCGGAAGCAGTCAACCATGTATTTCTTGCAGTCCGCCGGCTTTTTGAGATCGAGATCCGACACAATTTCCTTCAGATTGTCGATAACCGTCTCGGTGGTTTCAATTCCCATGTCGCTTGCAACAAGGGCTTCCTCCAGACATTCATAGAACTCGTCGTCGATCTCCGAGCATCCGAAGGCCTCGTCCAGATTTTCGTTCATGCTGTCACGGGTTTTGGACAGTCCCTTAAACAGCCGGCTGAAAAAACCTGCCATATTTTTTCTCCTTTAAAATCATGAAGCAGCTGCTGCAGAAACGTAATGCGGCCGCTGTAGAAACATGAGACAGCTGTTGTAGAAACAGAATACAGCTGCGATAGAGCCGGGAAACAGCTGCTTTTCATCGCAATGCTGCTGTCAGTTGTCGAGCTGCTCGCGGATCAGGTCAACGGAGACAAGGACCGATACGCCCTTTTCCTGCATGGTAATTCCATACAGGCGGTCGGCCGCCGCCATGGTTCCGCGTCTGTGAGTAATAATAATAAACTGCGTATTTTTTGTCAACTTATGCAGATACGCGGCGAAGCGGCCTACGTTGTTATCGTCGAGGGCAGCTTCGATTTCGTCCAGCAGACAGAAGGGCGACGGCTTCAGGTTCTGAATCGCGAAGAGAAGCGCGATTGCGGTGAGAGCTTTCTCGCCTCCCGACAGCTGCATCATGTTCTGGAGCTTTTTCCCCGGCGGCTGTGACGTAATGGTTATGCCGGATTCCAGAATATTCTCCTCATCGGTCAGCTCCAGGGTTCCCTTGCCGCCGCCGAAGAGCTGCTGAAATACCTTGTTGAATTCCACCCGGATCTGTTCGAAACGCTCCTTGAACTGCTTGCGCATGCCTTCATCGAGCTGTCGGATGATTCCCTTCAGATCGTCGGAGGCCTTAATCAGGTCATCGTGCTGGCTCTGGAGGAAATCGTGGCGTTCCTTCAGCTCCCGGTATTCCTCAATGGCGTTTACATTTACGGTTCCGAGCGCCTTGATCTCGGATTTCAGCTGGGTGATCTGCTTGCGGAGCGGGGTACGGTCAGGCATCTCGTCGAAATGGACAGCCTCGGCCTGATCGGGTGTGATCTGATATTCCTCGTACAGATAATTGATCTGATTTTCCTTCTGCTCGCGAAGCTTTTCAATCTGGGAATCGAGACGAAAGATCTCCTGATCCATCTCTGTCTTCTCGGTGGAGAGGCGGTCGCGTTTTTCGAAAAATTCACGGTGATTTCTGGTGAGCTCTTCTTTTCTGGTCTGAAGAGATTCGCCATTTTTGCGGGCGTCTGAGATCGTTCCGGTGAGCTCGTCTATCTTATTCTGAATCGCCGTAATCATTGATTCTTTGCTGTCGGTGTCGCTCTCACCGTCGTCAATGGAGTGAAGAAGAGTTTCCCGCTCCTCGTCGAGACGGCGGATTTCGGATTCCGTGGTGCGGAGTTTTTCTTCGAGGAAGGCAGCCTGCTGGCGGATGTTGGAACATGTGAGCCGCGCCTGATCCCTCTCGGCAATAGCATTCTGCTGCTTCTGACGCAGCGCCTGTGATTCATCTGTGATCTGCCGGAGCTTATCCTCCAGATTCTCCTCTTCCTTCTGAGAGCTTTCCAGTTCGCCGCCGATCAGGGAGCGCTTTTCGCGGATCTCGGCGATCTGGCCGTTGATCTCGTCGCGCTCTGCCGTCAGGCGGCCAAAATCTGCGCTCAGAGAATCACTCTTTTCCTTTGCGCCGTCGCGGTTTACGCGGGCAGTGTTCTGACGGATCAGAAGCTTCTGGAGGGCATCCTGCTCTTCCGCGAGGCGGCTGCGCAGGTCATTTCTCTGAGTGCGCTGTCCCTCGATTTTTTTCTGAAGCTCCTGCATTTCCTTTTTCAGGGACTGGACGCTGCTCTCGAGCTCCTTGATCTGTCTTCTTCGGCCGAGGAGATTGCTGTTGTACTTAAAAGAACCTCCGGTCATGGAGCCTCCCGGGCTGAGCAGCTCACCTTCGAGTGTGACCATCCGGACGGACTGACGGTGACGCCGGCTCACGGCGATCGCATGGTCGATGGTATCAACGACGACGGTTTTGCCAAGGAGACGGCGGATTACGCTCTGATAGATTTTATCGCAGGAGACGAGCGTGTCGGCGACGCCGAGGACTCCATCCTCCCGAAGAACCGACTGGATATTCTGAGAGAGGGGGGTGTCGTCTCTCATGGCAGTCAGAGGAAGGAAGGTGGCTCTTCCAAAGTGACCGCGTTTCAGGTATTCAATCAGGTATTTCGCCGTGCTCTCATTGTCGGTCACAATATTCTGGAGAGCACCGCCAAGCGCGGTTTCAATGGCAGTCTCGTATTTTTTGTCGGTCTTGATCAGATCAGCTACGACGCCGTGAATGCCAGGGTTGCTGTCTTTCTGTTCCATCACGCGCTTGATGCTGTTGCCGTATCCCTCGTACCGCTCGGCAATGTTCCGGAGAGATTCGAGACGGGAAGCCTCTCTGTGATAGGCGGTCTGACCGGTTTCCAGCTGATGGTTCTCCTCATCGAGCATCTGTTTGAGGGCGATGATCTGCTTTTCCTTTTCCGCTTCCGATTTGCGGTATTTTTCGACCTCGGAGCTGACTGCGGAAAATTCTTCCTCATATTTTCTGAGGTTGTCCTTTTCCCGGGATTCGCTTTCCTTCATCTGCAGGATGCGGGAGGAAAGCTCGGATTTTCGTATCTCGATCTGCTCAAGCATCGTGTCGTAACGCTGAAGGCGTTCCCGGATCGTCGTCCGGTTGTTCAGGAGGGCGATCGTATCGCTGCGGCTCTGTTCTGCGGCGGAATTTTTTCCGGCGATCTCCGCCTCAATTTCCGATGCGTCGCGCTCCCGGGCATCCCTCTCTTTTTCAGCTGCTGTCAGCTTTTCTGTCAGTTTCTGCTGTTCCTGCCGCTGTTCGTCCGCATTGCGGATCCGGGAAGCCTTGTCTTCCTCTATGGTATCAAGCCGGTCATGGAGAAGCTTCCGGTTGGTCTCTGCCGCGCGGATCTGCTCGCGCAGAACGTTGATCTGCCCTTCGTGCTGCTGCTTTTCGAGTGCGGCTGCCTGCAGGCTGTCTCTGGAACTGCTGATGCTTGCTTCGAGGTCTTCCAGCTCTTTCTCGACCCGCTGATATTCGAGCCTTGTCTTTTCTAACCGGACATTGAGATCGTCAAGATGCTCTTCTGCGATCTTTTTGTTCTGATTCAGCTCAAGAAGCTGCCCCTCGGTTCTCCCCTCGTCAATTTGAAACAATTGTATGTCAAGGGTTCTGAGGCTGTCACGCTTTCTGAGATATTCCTCGGCCTTCCCGGATTGCTTCTCCAGAGGACCGATCTGACGGGTTACCTCACTGAGAATGTCGTTGACGCGGACAAGATTCGCCTCCTCATCCTCGAGTTTTTTCAGGACGGTTGCTTTTCTTCGCTTGAATTTTACAATGCCGGCCGCTTCGTCAAAGAGCTCTCGCCGTTCGTCCGGCTTGCCGCTCAGGATCTTCTCCACCTGTCCCTGTCCGATAATGGAATATCCTTCTTTTCCGATTCCTGTGTCATAGAAAAGTTCGTTGATGTCGCGGAGTCTGCAGTTCCTTCCGTTGAGCTGATATTCGCTCTCGCCGGAGCGGTAAAGCTTTCTCATGACCGTCACTTCGTCCGCGTCAAAATTGAGCTTCCGGTCGGCGTTATCCAGCGTGATGGCGACCATGGCGAATCCGACCGGTTTCCGGTTTTCGGTTCCCGCGAAAATAACGTCCTGCATGTTGCCGCCGCGCAGAGATTTCGCGCTCTGTTCACCGAGAACCCAGCGGACCGCGTCGCCGACATTGCTTTTGCCAGATCCGTTCGGCCCGACAATTCCGGTAACGCCATTATGAAATTCAAGCCGGGTTCTGAGCGCGAAGGATTTGAAACCCTGCATTTCGATTGATTTTAGATACATGGATTTGTGCTTTCCTTCTGTGATCCGTTCTGTGTTTCTGCCGTAAGATCAGCCG
Source organism: Bilifractor sp. LCP21S3_F8 (assembly GCF_052117805.1). NCBI lineage: Bacteria > Bacillati > Bacillota > Clostridia > Lachnospirales > Lachnospiraceae > Bilifractor > Bilifractor sp. LCP21S3_F8. Next base: position 26,785 of record NZ_JBQKIK010000011.1, read on the forward strand.
GTGAAAAACGCATAATTGCCTGATATGCTGCCTGCTGCTCCGCCGCTTTTTTGGAATGACCGTCTCCCTGACCAAGGAGTTTTGTGCCAAGCCATACCTGTGCCGTGAATTTCTTGTTGTGATCGGGTCCGCTTTCTCCGGTGATTTCATAGCGGATTGGCTCTTCAGAAACAGCTTGAATCATTTCCTGAAGGTGGGTCTTGGAGTCGTGGAACAGCTGCTTGTGCTCCACGTCATCCATCACGAAGCGGAGAATGAAAGCTCTTGCCTGTGCAAAGCCTCCATCCTTGAAAATTGCGCCGATGACGGACTCAAGGGCGTCGGAGACCACGGAGTCTCTTTTTCTTCCCCCGGTCGCGTCCTCTCCTTTTCCGAGCAGCAGATAATGCTCAAGCCCGAACAGTCGCGCATCATAGGCGAGTGTCGGTTCACATACGAGACTCGCCCGCAGTTTTGTCAGCTGCCCTTCCGGGAGCTGTGGGTAATGATCATAGAGGTATTCGCTTGATACCAGTTCAAGGACCGCATCCCCGAGGAATTCCAGCCTCTCGTTACAGCCCTCATGCCCGAGGTTGTGCTCATTGGCATAAGAGCTGTGACGAAGTGCCAGCTCGAGCCAGCTGACGTCTGTAAAGGTATAGCCGATTTTCTGCTGCAGTTCCGACAGCTTTTCTTCCATTTTTTCTTCCTTTCTGTACTGCGTCGCCGAAGCGGTAAAGATGCTGCCGTCTGCGGACAGCTGACAGGAGTGCTGTAAAAATAGCCTCTTGTCAGGTGTCAGGCAGCCAGCAACATAAAGACTGCTGACGGTTACAGGATGCAGTTAACCGGGAGCAGTCTTTTTGTACGCTTGCTGATACATATTTTGGTGCCCCGCTTGCGAAGCGCGGAGCAATCCGCAGCTTATATAGTATGTGGTGCCCCGCCTGCGGGACGCGGCGGTTTACTGGTTTTATTCCGGATCAGTTTCACGAGGTCTCCAGCTGTTTTGATATTTAGAAATTCGTCTTCGGTGATCTCTATTTCGAATTTTTCGTCTGTCAGCGCGGCAATCTGGAACAGATCCAGAGAGTCGGCACCGAGATCCTCCGCGAAGGTGGTGTTCATTGTGACCTCTCTTGGATCAACGTGCAGGATCTCCACGATGATTTGTTGAAGCAGTTGAAATTCCATTCGTCAGCCTCACTGCGGATCCCCTGCAGCAGAGGCGGCAGCGTCCGAACGCCCGCTCTCTCGCGCAGCGGATTCCTTTGCAAGAAATTCCTGAATTTTTCCATTTACATCCTCTTCCTTAAACTGGATGCACTGAAGAACGGTATTTTTGAATTCGACAGCTTTTGAACTGCCATGCGTCTTGACGACAAGGCCTTTCAGACCGAGCAGTGGCGCGCCGCCGTAGGCGGTTGCGTCGAATTTCTTCAAGGTGGACTTCAGAGCCGGCTTGATCAGAAGCCCTCCGATCTTGCTTCGGGCGGAGGAATAAATCGCGCCCTTGATCTCGTGAAGCAGAGTGCTTGCGACGCCCTCGTACATCTTCAGAATGACATTGCCGACGAAGGCTTCTGTTACATAGACATCTGCAACGCCCTTGGCGATATCTCTAGCCTCAACGTTTCCAATGAAGTTTATGTCCTTGCATTCTCTGAGAAGAGGGAAGGTTTCCTTGCAGAGCGCATTGCCCTTCTCTTCCTCGACGCCGATGTTTACAAGCCCGACACGGGGGTTCTGGATACCCAGAACACTCTTCATATAGATGGATCCGATAACGGCAAACTGTACCAGGTGAGCCGGTCTGGCATCTACGCTGGCGCCGCAGTCGATCAGAAGCGATACCCCGTTCGCGGTTGGAAGGAGGGGCGCAAGAGGCGCGCGGTGAATCCCGCGGATCTTCTTGACAATCGCCTGACCGCCGACAAGGACGGCTCCGGTGCTTCCGGAGGATACAAAGGCATCTGCTTCGCCCTTGTGAACGAGATTGAGCCCAACCACAAGGGAGGAGTTCTTTTTGGTCTGGATGGCTTTCACCGGCGGCTCTCCGGTTTCGATGACTTCGGGAGCGTCTACAACCTTCACACGGCTTTCCTCATAGGTATACCTGGAAAGCTCCGAGCGGATGCGGGCCTCCGGACCGGTCAGGATGAGCTCGATTCTGCTGTCCTCCTGAAGCGCTTCCAAAGCCCCCTTCACGGGCTCTTCCGGAGCATAATCACCGCCCATGGCATCTACAACTACTCTGACTTTTTCATTCATAATCTCTTCACTTCCATTATATAAAATATGAGCTGAGCGGCTTTCGCAGCTGTTCATTATTCCGCGGCAGTTTCCCGAGGCGAGGGAGCAGCAATCCGTCTGTCCCGCCGGAACCGTACGATGTTACTGGGCGGAGGAGGACTGCACCGCGTCGTCTGCGGATGCGTTGCTGTCCGAGGATGAGCTTTCAGAAGCATTTTCTCCGAACTGTGTCACATCGACATAATCGCCGGTGTCCGGATCCACCGCGAATCCGCTGTCATTGAAGGTGTAAGTGACGCCATCGATTTCCATCGAGGTATTACTGGGATAGGATCCGTCGTCGTGGTTCAGATACTGATAGCCACCATTGTCCGCGTTCCGCTGCCAGTACATATTCGCCCAGACGGTGACGCTGTGGGTGGAGCTGGTGGTCTCGTTGACCTGTCCCTTCACGGTATTGATCGCGACCACATAGTAATAGGTGGTCCCGCCTTCTGAAGTATCGGGTGTATAGTCTGCAGAGGTCGCTCCGGGGATCTTCGTTCCGCCGCCGTTTGAATCCACGTTGTTGGAGTACCATTGATAGGAAATTGTGCCACCGTCAGAAGCGGATGCTTTGGCTGAGAGGGTCGTCTTTCCGTTGACTGCTACATCGGTGGAACCGGAAAGATCGCTTTTAAAAGCCGGTGCCGCTACATCTGTATTGAAGGAAAGCGCCTGAACCGGCGTGCCCTCTTCACTGGAAGCCGAGACAACCGTCTCCTTCCCGGTGTCTGTGACGGTGCCGACCAGACGGTTCATGCCGCCTGAGAACGAGCATCCTGCAAGAAGCATCGCCGTGCTTATTCCGGCAGCAAGTATTCCTGAAATTTTAAGAGCCTTCATACTGTATTCCCCTTTTGATTGCGCAGCTCTTACCGGAGGATATTCGTGAGCCGGTTCGCCGGCTGCAGCGGTTGTCTGTATCCGATAAAAGTTACAGGTTTGTTACAATCTCACAGTTATTCGAAATTATATCACGCGATTCCGGTGACTGTCAATGTCACGCAAAATGCGCCTGCCGGCGTTATCACGCAAAATGCGCCTGTGGGCGTCGAACCGTTGCCTGAAGCAAAATGAGACAACGAGATAAAACACGCTGCGCGAGTTTTATCTCGCTATCGCGACGCTCGCCGCACACGAATACTTCGCATTCGGCTGCGGCTCACTGTTCGCGTAAAAAAAGGACTGCCACTCTCGTGACAGTCCGGATCGTTCACATATTGGATGCAGAAGTTTATGCCTCTTCTACGTTGATAACCTGTTTTTTGTTATAGGTTCCGCAGTTCTTGCATACTCTGTGAGGCATCATAAGTGCTCCGCATTTGCTGCACTTAACAAGGTTCGGAGCGGACATTTTCCAGTTTGCTCTTCTCTTGTCTCTATGTGACTTGGATGATTTATTTTTTGGACAGATGGACATTATAACACCTCCTCATACTTCCTGAATTCAAAATAAACCGCTGATTTTCTCAATCGCACTTTAAGAATTATACACAGGAGGTATGGGTTTGTCAAGGAAAATTATTTACCTCAGCCGAGGATAAATTATTTACCTCAGCCGAGGATCCTCCGAAGATAAATTATTTGTCTCCGCCGAGGATCGCTACAGTGTCGCGGCAGATCGCGAGTTCCTCGTTTGTCGGGATGACGCAGACAGCTACCTTGGAGTCGTCTGTGGAGATTTTTACGTTCTGTCCGCGGAGCTTGTTCTTCTCAGGATCAATCTTGATGCCAAGGTAGCTGAAGCCGTCCATGATTCTGGCGCGGGTGGCTCCGTCGTTCTCTCCGATTCCTGCCGTGAACGCGATTGCGTCAACGCCGTCCATAGCCGCCACATAAGCACCGATGGTGGTTTTTACGCGGTAAGCGAATACCTCCAGTGCAACCTCTGCGTCGTGATTGCCCTTCTTCGCCGCATCGGCCAGATCCCTGAAGTCACTGGAAAGTCCTCTTGAGAGACCGTATACGCCGGACTTCTTGTTCAGAATGTTAAGGATACCGGAAGCATCGAGATTCAGCTTCTTTCCGAGGAATTCGACAACGGAAGGATCAAGGTCGCCGGAGCGGGTTCCCATGGCAAGACCGGCAAGAGGAGTAAGGCCCATGGAGGTGTCCACGCATTTGCCATTCTTCACAGCGCTGACCGACGCGCCGTTGCCCAGATGGCAGACGATGATCTTGCTGTTGTTGAGATCGAGACCGAGAAACTTTGCGGTCTCCTTGGAGACAAAGCTGTGGCTTGTGCCGTGGAAGCCGTATTTGCGGATGCGGTACTTCTCATAATATTCAATCGGAATCGCGTACAGATATGCCTTCTCCGGCATGGTCTGATGGAAGGCGGTATCGAAGCAGCCGACCATCGGAACGCCCGGCATAAGCTCCTTGCAGACATTGATTCCGATCAGGTTAGCGGGGTTGTGAAGCGGTGCCAGATCGGAGCAGTCTTCCAGTGCCTTGATCATGGCATCGTCTACTTTTGCGGAGCGTGCGAACTTCTCGCCGCCGTGTACGACACGATGACCTACCGCATCGATCTCCTTCAGGGAGCGGATTGCGCCGGTCTTGTCGTTGGTGAGCGCATCGAGAACCATCTTGATGGCTTCCTTGTGTGTCGGCATCGGTGCTTCTGTGATTTCCTTGTCGAGACCTTCCTTCTGATATACGAGACGGCCGTCGATACCAATACGCTCGCAGAGTCCCTTGGCAAGAACCTCCTCGGAATCCGAGTCGATCAGCTGATATTTCAGAGAAGAACTTCCACAGTTAATGACTAAAACTTTCATGAATAAACCCTCCTGATCATGTGATTATATAGATTATATCCTGCACACAGGTGGAAAAGCCTGCCGCAGATGCCATCCGTGACGGACAGCGGATTTACAAAGGACGCAAAGAAATAACCGAGCCTTCTGGGGGTTCGGTTATTTCTCAATTTACGCGAACAGTGAGCCGCAGCCGAATGCGAAGTATTCGTGTGCGGCGAGCGTTGCGATAGCGAGATAAAACTCGCGCAGCGTGTTTTATCTCGCTGTTTTGCAAAAGAAGGACCGGAAATCAGCTGTTCATCATGGCCTCTACTGCTGTCATGGCTACGACGCCTACGATATCATCCGCGAAGCATCCACGGGACAGATCGTTAACCGGCATGGAAAGACCCTGCAGAACCGGGCCGTACGCATTCGCGTGAGCCAGTCTCTGCGCGATCTTATATCCGATATTTCCTGCCTCAAGGCTCGGGAAGATCAGGGTGTTGGCGTGGCCGGCCACCTCGCTGACCGGAGCTTTGAGTTTCGCAACTTCCGGAACAATAGCCGCGTCAAACTGAAGCTCTCCGTCGATCTTCACCTGAGGATATTTCTCCTTCGCGATCTTTGCTGCTTCTGCTACCATGGTTACATTGTCGTGCTTTGCGCTGCCCTTTGTGGAGAAGGAAAGCATTGCGACCTTCGGCTCCGCTCCGATATATGCGCGGAAAGAGTCAGCGGAAAGGCCTGCGATCTCTGCAAGCTTCTCAGAATCGAAATCAGTATTGACAGCGCAGTCGGCGAAGAGGAAGGTACCGTTCTCACCGTACGGGCAGTTCGGAACTTCTACGATGAAGAATCCGGAAACGCTCTTTACACCGGGCTTTGTCTTCAGAAGCTGAAGAGCCGGACGGATAGTGTTGCCGGTGGAATGGCATGCGCCGGAAACAACACCGTCGGCATCTCCGCACTTGCACATCAGACATGCGTAATACATATAGTCCTTGGTCATCTGCTGCTCTGCGATCTCAGGGGTAACGCCCTTCTTTGCGCGAAGCTCAACGAATTTGTCAATATATTTCTGGCGGTTCGGATCGGTGAAAGGATCAAGGATCGTGATTCCCGTCAGATCATAACCGGTACCGTGGTTCTGGATATCCTCAGGGGTACCAAGAATGATGATATTCGCAATTCCCTCTTTGGTGCACTTAACAGCGGCCTCATAGGTGCGCTGGTCCATCGACTCCGGCAATACGATTGTTTTCTTGTTGGATTTTGCTTTTTCTTTGATACTGTCAATAAATGCCATTTCCAGGCTCCTTTCTGGATATGCCTTAACGCATTCCGAACACACTGATTGAAAAGTCCGCAACATACCTGTACGCACTCACTTTCATGAATAAAGTATAGTACCTTCTCAGGCCTTCGACAAGCAGTAAAATTGTATTATAAATAATACAAAAGCAGAAAAACAGGAGGATTCGGTCGTCTCCAGACAGGGTTGCCCGAGGGAAAAGTCCCGGAGGATCCATTTCCTTTTGCCAGGAGAAGGAATATCATGATACGATATGATAAAGTGCAGAAAAATCAGTCCTGCAGCAGGTTTTTCGAGGAGAATGTTCATGAAGATAATCGGTGTCATAGCGGAATACAATCCGTTCCATAACGGTCATGCGTATCTGATCAGGAGGGCGAGGGAGGTTTCCGGCGCTGACGCAGTTGTCGCGGTTATGAGCGGCGATTTTGTACAGCGGGGACTGCCTGCGGTATTCGATAAGTATACGCGGACGGAAATGGCTCTCGCAGGCGGATGTGATCTGGTGTTGGAGCTTCCGGTGGCAGCCGCGGCTTCGTCCGCCCAGCGGTTTGCGGAGGGGGCTTTGGCTGTTCTGAATGGAATCGGCGTGGTCGATGAACTTTGGTTCGGAAGTGAATCCGGGAAAATGGACATGTTCCGTCTGCTCGCGCCGGTTCTCTCCACTGAGCCGGAGGAATACCGGTCGCTTCTCAGAAAATGGCTGGCTGCAGGGCTCTCTTTTCCCCGTGCGAGGGAAGAGGCACTCACCGGTTATTTCAAAGATAAGGGAACACCGCGGATGGGTGAAGAAATCCGGGAGTTTCTGAGCATGCCGAATAATATTCTGGGTCTGGAGTACTGCATCGCTCTCGAAAAAACAGCCAGCGCCGTTGTACCGAGGACGATTCAAAGGGTCGGGGCCGGCTTCAATGACAGCATCTTTAGACAGGAAAACGGCTATAATTCGGCATCCGCAATCCGTTGTCAGATTTTTGAGAAGAATGGTCCTGAACGTCTGGAGGACTCTGTTCCGCCACGGGTGTACAACATACTCAAGGAGGCCTGCCGTTCGTCCGCTCCTGTCGGGGAAAACGATTTTTCCGCGATGCTGCGGTATCAGCTGCTGCGGGAGGACAGCGGGAATATCTTCAGGCATTCGGGGGTAACAGGGGTAAAACAAACCGGGAGGAAAGTATCGGAAAACAGGGCGCTCTCGCGGTATCTGGATGTGACGGAAGATCTTGCTTTGCGGATACGGAATCATCTGAGCAGGTACCGGTCATTTTCACAATTTGCAGAACTGCTCTCGGCAAAAAATTATCCATTGACGCAGATGAACCGCGCACTGCTCCATATTCTTCTGAATATCCGGGAGGATGATCTGAACCGGGCACTTCATCCGGAATACGTGCATCTGCTGGGGTTCTCTGAAAAAGGACGGGAGGTATTGAGGGAGATTAAGACAGGCGGGCCGGGAAGGCTCTGTCCTGTGGCAAAGATATCCTCTCTTCCTCCGGAGCTGACCCGGGCCGATGTGTTCGCGTCGAATCTGTATGAAGCAGTCCGTTCAGAGAAGAACGGCCAGGATTTTATTCATGAATTCAGGAGACAGGTGATCCGGGTATGATGAGAATGCTGAAATCCGGTCCATTCGTGGCGGAGATCAGAGGCTGACAGAGGTGGCAGACGGAAAATATAACAGGTAGTCCGGGTGGGTCACCTGGATTCTGACAGAGGCGGCAGACGGATGATACGACAAGAATGTTAGGAGTGGTCATCCGGGCAAAGAAAAAGACGGCTCCCGGAGAAGGGAGACCGTCTTTTTCTGCAGCTGAAACACGGTCAATTCTATGTCGGTTCTATGTCAGTTCTTGAAACTGTGTACCGGGGCAGGGATTCTGCCGGTGCGGTTGATCAGTGCGTCGCATCCGAAGCGGCTGACCGGCATGATCGGCGCGCTTCCGAGGAGACCTCCGAACTCCAGGGAATCTCCGACATCCTTACCGATGGCAGGAATTACACGGACTGCCGTTGTCTTCTGGTTGATCATGCCGATTGCCATCTCATCGGCGATGATGCCGGATATGGTAGTGCTCTTTGTGTTTCCGGGGATAGCAATCATGTCAAGACCGACGGAGCAGACACAGGTCATCGCCTCGAGCTTTTCCATGCAGAGAGAACCGCGGTTTACGGCATTGATCATTCCCTGATCCTCACTGACCGGGATAAAGGCACCGGAAAGTCCGCCGACATAGGAGGAAGCCATAACACCGCCTTTTTTTACCTGGTCGTTCAGAAGGGCAAGTGCAGCTGTCGTTCCGGGAGCACCGACAGATTCCACGCCGATCTCCTCAAGAATGTCTGCCACAGAGTCGCCGACCGCGGGAGTCGGAGCCAGAGACAGATCAATGATGCCGAAGGGAACCCCGAGACGTCTGGATGCCTCCCTGGCAACGAGCTGTCCCACACGGGTGACCTTGAAGGCGGTCTTTTTGATGGTCTCGCAGAGAACTTCGAAATTCTCCCCTCTTACCTTTTCCAGCGCGTGCTTTACGACGCCGGGGCCGGATACGCCGACATTGATGATGGCATCCGCTTCCGTGACGCCGTGGAAGGCGCCTGCCATGAAGGGGTTGTCATCCGGCGCATTGCAGAAAATAACGAGCTTCGCGCAGCCGAGGCAGTTGTTGTCCTTTGTTGCCTCCGCGGTGCCTCTCACAATCTCGCCCATCAGCTTCACCGCGTCCATGTTGATGCCGGTCTTTGTGGAACCGACATTGATGGAGCTGCATACAAGTTCGGTGCGCGCCATTGCCATCGGAATAGAACGGATCAGGAGCTCGTCAGCCTTTGTCATGCCCTTGGATACAAGGGCGGAATAACCGCCGAGGAAGTTGACGCCGACGGTATGAGCTGCTCTGTCCAGTGTTTCGGCGATTGTCACAAAATCCTCCGGAGTCTTGCAGGCTGCGCCCCCGATCAGGGCAATTGGTGTCACGGAAATCCGTTTATTGACGATCGGGATGCCGTACTCGGCCTCGATGTCTTTGCCGGTCTGCACCAGGTTGCGGGCGAGTGTTGTGATCTTGTCATAGATTTTCTGGTTCAGACGGTCCAGGTTTGAATCGATGCAATCCAGAAGGCTGATGCCGAGAGTAATGGTACGCACGTCCAGATTTTCGTTTTCGATCATTTCATTGGTTTCATTTGCTTCAAAAATGTTAATCATGGCTGTACCTTTCTGTTCAGATTCTGTGCATCATGTCGAAGATGTCTTCCCGCTGGCAGTGAATCATTACACCGATCTCCTCTCCGACTTTCTTCAGATCCTCGGCGAGTTCCGCAGTATTCTTCTCGGATTTGGACGCATCGGTGATCATCATCATATGGAAATATCCCTGCAGAATGGTCTGGGAGATATCTTCGATATTCACATTATTCTCTGCAAGGTAGTTGCAGACCTTCGCGATAATGCCGACAGTATCTTTTCCGGTGACTGTGATGATTGTTTTTTTCATGATCTTGTCTCCTCGGTGAATAGCGGTGCCTGAATGATAGATCAGGGACACCTTCGGTTTGCGTTGTTTGTTCGATTATACTACGATTCGTGGAAGATGCACGGCTTTTTTCAGAATTCCGCGAATTCGCTTACTGTGTCTCTTTTCGCGACGGTGATCGGGAAGTCACCGGATTTGTAGGGGTTCTCTCCCATGGTGACTTCGCTGCATACGGTTTCATAGGCAAGGGCGGGATAATTGTTCTCCGCGCTCAGGTGGCCCAGAAAAATGTGACGGATGTTGTCATGCAGGATCTGACAGAGGAGCTGTCCGGAGGTTTCGTTGGAGAGGTGTCCTCTGTCGCTGAGAATGCGGACTTTCAGCGGATATGGATAGCGGCCGGCCTCCAGCATGTTGACGTCGTGATTGGCCTCCAGCAGAATGGCGTCCAGATACTGCAGATGACGGATTGTGTAATCGGTGTAGGTTCCCATATCGGTCGCCACGGCGCAGGAACGGCCGTCGCTGCAGATACGGTACCCTACGGGGTCTGCGGCATCGTGCATAATGCTGAAGGGCTCGATGTCAAGGTCTCCGATCCGCAGCACCTGATCCGGCCGGATCTCATGAAACAGGCCTTCCGGGATTTTTCCGGTTGAGTTTTTGTTCCGGATCGCGTCCCAGGTTCCCTTTGTGGCATAGATCGGAAGATTCAGTTTTCTTGAAAGAACGCCCAGACCCTTGATATGGTCCGAGTGCTCATGTGTAATCAGGATTCCGTCAATATCCTTCCCGGTATATCCGATGGTGTTGAGCCCCTGTTCTGTCCGCCTGCCGGAAATCCCGGCATCGACAAGAAGGCTGGTATGTTCGCTTCCAACGAAAATGCAGTTGCCGCTGCTTCCGCTGGAGAGACTGCACATTTTCATAATTATACGCTTCCTCTGTTTTGAGATTGATTAACCGGTGCCTGGCTGCGGTGCGAAGTGACGCATTCTGGCGTCAATCTGGCGAATGGTATTCGGGAACGGGCCGCTGTTGTCGAGAACAAACGCGCATATTCTCCGGAATTCGGAATCTGGGAGCTGATTTGACATGATCTCCCGGATTTTCGCATCAGAATACCCCCGGCTTTCCCGGAGACGTTTCTTCCTTATCTCCGCATCTGCATAAACATACCATAATTCATCGCAGATTTCATCATATTTTTCCTCGATCAGAAGGGCTGCCTCCAGAAAGAAAAACGGACGGCTCGCTGTCTCTGCCTCCTTCATGGAGAGGGCAATGCTTTTGCGGACAGCCGGATGTATGATCCGGTTCATCTGTTCCAGAAGTCTTTTGTCCGCAAAGATCTTTGCCGCGACGGCTTTCCGGTCAAACTCACCGTCGGGGGCCAGAACACCTGGCCCAAGCAGGCTGAGAATCGGACCGTAACAGGCCTGTCCTTTCCGCATCATCGTATGTGCAAGTTCATCCGAACGGATCAGATCACAGTCGTAGTGGGTTTCCAGATACTTCATTACCTCGCTTTTTCCGCTTCCGACGCCGCCGGTAATTCCGATTATTTTCAATGTCGTTCCTCCTGCTGTGATGGCCGTGACCTGCTGTATGTCCATCCGCATGGTTTTTGTGAGAATGCCCCGCTGCGATGCATGGCTGTGAAACTGTTGTTTCGAAATCCGCAGCTTCAGGGATTGCTAATACCCGGCATGTGAGACTGGGCAGTCATACAGAAACCAGCAGTATCCGGCGTGTCATTTTGCCTCGTACCAGCTTGATCCGTCATGGATATCGACCTCAAGGCGGACGGCAAGGTCTGCCGCGCCTTCCATTTCTTCCCGGAGAATATTCCTCACCTGTTCTTCCTCATCCATTGCCGTCTCTACGAGAAGCTCATCGTGAACCTGGATGAGAAGCCGTGATTTCAGATGCTCTCTCCGGAGGCGCCGGTCCACCCGGTTCATGGCGATCTTGATGATATCGGCGGCCGTGCCCTGAATAGGCGCGTTCTTCGCGACTCTTTCACCGAAGGAGCGCTGCATGAAATTGGAGGATTTCAGCTCTGGCATGGGACGGCGGCGGCCAAATCTGGTGACGGAATATCCCTTCTCCCTAGCGTCTGTGACGAGACCCTCCAGGAAGGACCGGATTCCGGGATAGGTTTCGTAGTAGCGCTCGATGTAATCCGCGGCCTCCTTCCGTGAGATGTCGAGGTCCCTGCTCAGGCCGAAGGCGCTGATCCCGTATACGATTCCGAAATTCACAGCCTTTGCGTTCCGCCGCATGACCGGTGTGACCTCGTCAAAGGGAACGTGGAAGACTTGAGAGGCAGTGATGCGGTGTATGTCCTTCGCCTCCCGATATGCCTCGATCAGTTTTTCATCTCCGGACATTGACGCGAGCACACGCAGTTCGATCTGCGAATAGTCGGCGTCCACGAAGATATACCCTTCTCTGGGGACAAAGACCTTCCGGATCTGTCTGCCAAGCTCGATCCGCACCGGGATGTTCTGAAGATTCGGATCGGTGCTGCTGATTCTGCCGGTTGCGGTGATGGTCTGCTTAAAGGTCGTGTGGATTCGTCCGTCATCCGACACAAAGCCGGCGAGACCGTCCGCGTAGGTGGATTTCAGTTTGGAGAGCTGCCGGTAGTCCAGGATATCCTGAACAAGGGGAACATCGGGAGCGAGCTTTTCAAGCACGTCTGCCGAGGTTGAATACCCTGTCTTTGTCTTCTTGCCGCCGGGAAGTTTCATCTTTTCAAAAAGGATGACGCCGAGCTGCTTCGGAGAATTGATATTGAATTCCTCTCCCGCCTCCTCATAGATCCGTTTCTCAAGGGAGGCAATTCCTCCGGCAAGTCTCTGCCCGTAGGCTGCGAGCTCCTCCGGCAGAATGCGGATCCCTTCTGTCTCCATATCATGAAGGGTGAACACAAGCGGCATCTCGATATCTGTCATGAGCTGGTACATGCCGGATTCCTTCAGCGCGCGGGTCATCGGAGTTCTTGACTTCAGCGAAATCCGGGCAATCTGTCCGGCGTAGAGCGCAGCCTTCGACTCTTCCATTTCCTGCGGAGCGGGCAGCTTCTTTGTGCCGAAAATCTCTCCGGCGGACAGAACAGGCTCTGTGAGATACGCGGCGCCGATGCTGTCAAAGGGATAGTCTGCTTTTAGAGGATCCAGAAGATAAGCGGCTATGCTGATGTCAAAGATTCCGGTGACGGAGGGATCCGTGCCGTTTTCCTTTGAGGAAACCTCCGGATTGCCGTTCGCGGGTTCGGTAAAAAACTCCTCGGGAAGCGGCTGAGATTTCATCTGGTCCTTGAGCTCAAAGGTGGAAAGCACGCAGGGACTCTGTGCGATCCGCAGTACTCCGTCCCTGAGCGTTGAGGCGGAAATCGTTTCGGAAGCCGGGATGTACCAGGTTCCGGCATCTGCCAGTGAGACAGCAAGACCGAAGATCTCTGACGTGCGGGATATGGGTTCAAAGCTCTGTAGAAGATAGATACCGGCTTCCGCGGAGGCGGCTGCCTTCGTGAAGATGCGGTCGGCTTCTTCGCTGTCTCTGACCGTCTGAACCGTGAGTGCGTCTTCTGTGTTCTGGGCAGAGGAGTCAAAATGAAGCAGCAGCTTTTTGAAGCCCAGTTCCTTGAAGAGCTGGTATGCCTCAGGCGTGAAAATATTGCCAAGTCTTGCCTGATCATAGTCCAGAACGATCGGACTGTCGGTGTTGATCGTGGCCAGCTTCTTGGAGAGAACTGCAAGATCCCAGTGATCCCGCATCGCCTCCATGGCTTTCCTAGGCTTGATCTCTTCGAGATGCTCGTGGGCATTTTCAATAGTTCCATAGCTCTGCAGGATCTTTGTCGCGGTCTTGACACCTACTCCGGGAAGACCCGGGATATTATCGGAGCTGTCTCCCATCAGGGCTTTCAGTTCAATGACCTGGGCGGGGGTGATCTGGTATTCTTCAATGACCTCCCGGGTATGATAGTCCTGGACAATGGTCTGTCCGCCCTTCGTCTTCGGAATCCTGACCAGAACCTTGTCCGTGGCGAGCTGAAGGAGATCCCGGTCGCCGGAGAGGATGGTGACGTTCATCCCCTTCGCTTCGCTTCTTCTCGATATAGTGCCGATGATGTCGTCGGCTTCGTAGCCTTCCTTTGTCAGGATCAGAATTCCCATTGCCTTCAGGACTTCCTGAATGAGAGGAATCTGTTCTTTTAGTTCCTCCGGCATCGGATGACGCGTGCCCTTGTAGGCTTCAAACATCCGGTGCCGGAAGGTCGGGGCGTGCATATCAAAGGCGACCGCCAGATATGCGGGTTTCTCTTCTTCGAGAATCTTCAGCATGATGTTGAGAAATCCGAGGACGGCATTGGTGTGCTTCCCTTCGGCATTGGTGAGGTCGGGCAGGCCGTAAAAGGCGCGATTCATCATACTGTGTCCGTCTATTACCAGAAATGTTTCACTCAAAGCATTCTCTCCTTAAATTGTATGCTGCAGGATAATCATATGCTGCAGGATTGCAGGGATGCTGATTACCGTCCGATTCCGCGGAAGAACTCTGCAGCCGCGTCGGTGATTCCCAGAACATGGGCGAGGTCCAGGAGCCAGAGAATAATCAGCATCAGGGTGATAAAGAAAATTAACGCTCTCAGCTTTCTCATCCGGTGCTTATGAACGAGATGGGCTGTTTTTTCGTTGATGTTCTTCTGCAGCATGGGTTTCAGATTAAAAGACCCCTGGGGATCATCCTCATTCAGGTAACGGACCGTAAGGTCCACCATGAAATTCGTCTCCAGCTCATCGTGACATTTGTTGCAGTTGTTTATATGGTTCAGGAAAACCGCAAGATCCTTGTCCGACAGCCTGTCCTCAAGGTAATCGGGGATCATTGCTTCCGCCTCGCGGCAGGTGATTTTCCTGCTTTTGCTGATAAATTCAGAAGAATCCATATGTTCTCTCCCTGATAGAATACGGCTTACGTCTGCTGACGGGCAGTATCGGTAAGCCCTGCCCCGATTTCCCGCAGGAAGCGGGACGGAGCGATCTTCTTGTCGTACCGCTCCCGGACAGAATAGATGTACAGGTCTTTCCGGGCGCGGGTCATTCCGACATAGAGCATGCGCCGTTCCTCTTCCAGGTCGGCGTCAAGAACTGCCTTGTGATAGGGGATGATTCCCTCATTTACGTCAAGGATATATACGGTGTCATATTCCATACCTTTGGAGGCGTGCAGAGTAGATACAACAACGCCGGAATGCTCCTCCGAACGGAGAGCCCTTTGCTGCTCCAGTTTTTCCCGGTACTTTTCGATGGACGCCTTCCATTCCTCACAGGTTCTGTAATTGCGGGCGCTTTCCGTCAGTTCATCGAGAACCTGCAGAAGATCCTCCGGCGGAATGT
This sequence comes from Bilifractor sp. LCP21S3_F8, assembly GCF_052117805.1. Lineage (NCBI taxonomy): Bacteria > Bacillati > Bacillota > Clostridia > Lachnospirales > Lachnospiraceae > Bilifractor > Bilifractor sp. LCP21S3_F8. Next base: position 42,008 of record NZ_JBQKIK010000011.1, read on the forward strand.
TCCGCTGCATCGCATAATCACGGAGATAACCTTCGTAACCGATCTCTCTCCGGATGTAGTTCAGGGCACCATAGGGGGCGAGGTGACGGATCATTGTGAGATTGGTTTCCAGCTCATCGACTCTCCGTACCATCCAGTCCTTATCTTCATAATAGCTGTACAGACTCTCATAGGTGACCAGCGGGTCATAGAACGCTTCTCTGGAAAAATAACGGTTCGGGCGGTTATATACGCGGAGAAAATCACTTCTCTTTCCTCTGCGATCGCGGCTCATGGCTCCAAGATCCATGTAGGCCATGACATCCTTTGCGATCCAGTGATCAAAGACACAGGGGATGACATCACCCATCCGGAAAGGAATCTGATAAGCCATCAGCTGTTCGACAGCCTGTCTGCATCCGACATTCGTGCGGAACAGTACCGCGGTTTCCTCATATGGCACTCCCCTGTCATGTGCTTCCCGGATCTGCTGTGCCATGCGCACACATTCCTTTCTCGGATTGTCAAAGCATTCAAAGGAAACGGGAGAACCGGAGGGCCTGGAAGAGAGAATATTCTTCCTGAAGCGTTTCCGGTTGTGGCAGATCAGATTTTCCGCGGCCTTCAGGATCTCGGGGGTGCTGCGGTAGTTTTCCTCCAGCGCAATGACCTGACAGCCCGGATAGACCTTCGGGAAGTTCAGCATAAGATCCGGATTGGCGCCGCGAAAACGGTAAATCGACTGGTCGTCGTCTCCGACAATAAAGAGGTTGTTTTCGGGAAAGGCGAGAAGCCGGATGATTTCGTACTGCAGAGGACTGATATCCTGAAATTCATCGACAAGGATGTACCGGAACTTCTGCTGCCAGAGGCTCAGGATATCCTGGCGCGTCGTCAGGAGATCGTAACACCGGGTGATAATATCGTCAAAATCCAGCATCCGATTGTCTCTCTTCCAGTTTTCATAGGCACGAAAAACCTTGCGGAAAGCGTCCGTGGGAAGAACTCCGGAGTAGAAATGGCTGATGTCCATCCGGCTGCCCTTGACCTGACTGATTTCCCGTGCGACGGAAGATGGCAGATCCGCCTCCTGCGTATCGGGACAGGTGTGCTCCAGAATCTCGCGGAGAAGCTGCAGAGCTCTGGCGTCTGCGAGTATATTGCTGCCGCTGATGCGATAGGTATTTTTCAGAATTCCGTAAAAAATGCCATGAAAGGTGCCGAAGGTTACCGGACTGGCGGAACGTCCGGTCATTTTTAAAAATCTCTCCTTCATCTCCGCTGCCGCTGCCCTGGTAAAGGTTACGACAAGAATGGAGGAAGGAGAGATTCCGTTTTGAATCAGCCGTACGGTCCGGCCGGTTATGACTGCGGTCTTGCCGGAGCCGGGCCCGGCAAGTACAAGCGCAGGACCGCCTCCGTGCTCAATCGCCTTCAGCTGAGAAGAATTGTACTGCATCAGCCGAGCTTCCGGATCGCAGCCTGAATACGGGCGATGGTCTCGTCTCTGCCAAGCACCTCCATCAGTCCGGTGGCGCCCGCCGGTGTCGCCGGTTTGCCGGAAACCGCAGTGCGAAGCGGCCACATCACGGTGTTGACCTTGTATTCCTTTTCCGCTGCGTAGTTCTTGAGAATATTAAACAGCGTATCGTTGTCGAAGCTTCCGGCGTCTTCGAGAAGGGGAAGAACATCCTTCAGGATGGCGCGCGAAGAATCGATGGTGCTCTTTGATTTCTTGTGGTTAAACAGATCCACATCATAGTCCGGAACGGCATTGAAGAAATCCACCTGCTCCTCAATATCGGGCAGGATCTGAATACGGGTCCGAACCATCGCAGCAATCTTCTTCAGATCATAGGGACCGGTAACATACTTCTTCAGATACGGCTCCGCAAGCGGATAGAAATCCTCGTCACTCATGGCCTTGATGTATTCGCCGTTCATCCATTTCAGCTTGGTCATATCGAAGACAGCCGGGGACTTATTGATGTGATGATAGTCAAATATTTCGGTCAGCTCTTTGAGCGAGTAGATCTCGCGGTCTCCCGCCGGGCTCCATCCGAGAAGGGCAACGAAATTGACAACGGCTTCCTTCAGATAGCCCTGATCGATCAGATCCTCAAAGGAGGAGTGACCGGAACGCTTGGAGAGCTTCTGCCCTTCTTCATTGGTGATCAGCGGGCAATGGACGTAGGTCGGGATATCCCAGCCGAAGGCTTCGTAAATCCGGTTGTATTTCGGCGTTGAGGAAAGATATTCATTACCGCGGACCACGTGTGTGATGCCCATCAGGTGATCATCGACGACGTTCGCAAAATTGTAGGTCGGATAGCCGTCAGATTTGATCAGAATCAGATCATCAAGCTCCGCGTTTTCTACCGTGATGTTTCCGTAGATTTCATCGTGAAAGGTCGTGGTGCCCTCCAGAGGCATGTTGAAACGGATGACATGGGGCTCTCCCGCTGCCAGTTTCGCCTGCACCTCTTCCTTCGAGAGGTGGAGACAATGCTTGTCGTAGGCGGAAATTTCCTTGCCCCCGACGGTACGTCTCAGGCTTTCCAGACGCTCCTTGCTGCAGAAGCAGTAGTAGGCATCGCCCTGTTCCACGAGCTGGTCGGCATATTTCTGGTAAATGCCGAGCTTGCAGCGCTCACTCTGGATGTAGGGCCCCACACCGCCATCTTTGTCCGGACCCTCGTCATGCTCAAGACCGGTGTCCTTCAGCGTCTGGTAGATAATATCCAGCGCTTCCGGGACAAAACGTTCCTGATCGGTGTCCTCTATGCGAAGCATAAAGGTGCCTCCGGCATGTTTGGCGATCAGATAGGAGTATAATGCTGTGCGGAGGTTGCCTACATGCATGCGTCCTGTGGGACTTGGAGCAAATCTGGTTTTTACTGGTGTCATTTTCAAAATCTCCTTCATGTTGGTATGGTTAGTAATTGCCTGTAGCGTTTCTGACACAGGCTTTTATGCGGAACAGGGCGTATTCTGACCGGGTTCGGAGCATTATTTAATGCCAAGGGAAACCGGATATGCCTCGTGCATGATTTTTGCGATGTTGCCGATGCATACACAGTCCGCCGCTTCATCAGAATAATGATCTGTCGTATTGATCAGGCAGATTCTGTCGCCGGTGAAGTACTTTGCCATCGATCCGAGCCTGGACTGCAGATCAGTGCCCACGACCAGAAGAATGTCCGCGGAGCTGATGAGCTCGATCGCCCGGTTCATGGTGCGGCGGTCCAGCATCTCGCCGGAGAGCGCGATTCCCGGATGGATCAGAGTTCCGCATTTCTCACAGAGAGGAAGCGGCTTATGGCTTAATATATATTCCGCGTCATAAATCCTTCCGCAGTGCGGACAGAAGTTCCGGTCAATGTTGCCGTACAGGTGAATCACATTGTGACAGCCGGCACGCCGTGACAGATCAAAAAATCCTCTTGTTACAATGCCTCTGAGCTTTCCGTCATCCTCAAGCCTTTTCAGACAGAAGTTCACCTCGTCGGGCTCCCCTCTTCGCTTCAGAATATCTTCGCGGTAAAATTCATAGAAGACCTCCGGCCGGTTGTTGTAGAATGTGCTGTTGACGATTTCACTGGGAGAACGCCCGTAGCGCACCTCGACATCGTAGCTGAAATCCTCGCGATACAGGTCGCATCCCTGTTCAGCCGCCGGACCTCTTCCAAGAAGGCATACGATATTTCTTCCATTCTCCAGAATGGATTTTAAGTAACCGATGCTCATAGTAAAAGCCCCCTTCTACTGTATCAAGCCATCGTCGGGCGGTTTCGGACACGCGAAGCCCGCCTGATCATTTACGGTATTACATCCTGGATTCGATTCCCTTTGATTTCAGATAGTCAATTACCTTTCCAACGGTAGTCAGTCCCTCCATGTCCTCGGCAGGGATTTCGATGTCATACTGCTCCTCGAGTGTGGTTAGCAGCTCAAAGAGGTCAAGGGAATCGGCATCAAGGTCTTCCTTGAATCTGGATTCCGGTGTAATCTCATTTTCGTCAATATCAAGCTGCTCCGACAGGATTTTCTTCATTTTCTCTAACATATTATCACCTCTCTGTCATTATTTTTTTTATACTTCCTTTTATACTTCTCTGTACAGTATTGCAGTGTTATATTGCAGGTTATCTTTTAATCCTGGCTAAGTCACGCGGCGGAATACGAGCCGGACGCCGGCTGGCGGCACACATGGGTCAGCACAAGATCCGGAAAGCGAAGACGCGGATTCTGCCGGTAAAGCGGTTCTGTGCAGGCAGGAGATCAATTCTCACGAAATACCCTTTCAAACCGCCGGTTTTCCGCAGTTTCCGTATTACGGATGTTACGCGCGACATTCAGCGCAATTCCCATTTCAATCATGATGAATATGACCGACGTACCTCCGTAACTGATGAACGGAAGCGTGACACCTGTCGTTGGAATGACGTTGAGAACAACGGCGATATTCAGAATGACCTGAAGGGATATATGGATAAAGATACCACTGACAATCAGCGTTCCGTAGAGGTCAGGTGCATTCTGCGCGATAACGATAAGCCGGTAGAGCATATAGCCGAATAGCAGCATCAGCAGAATCGCTCCGAAAAGTCCCAGCTCCTCGCAGATAATCGCGAAGATCATGTCATTCTGAGCCTCGGGGATGATGGAAAGCTTCTGGACACTGTTGCCAAGGCCCTTTCCGAACAGCCCGCCGGAACCGATTGCATACAGTCCCTGCAGTACCTGATAGCTGTCAGTGCTCAGATTCTCCTCCGGGTGTAGCCAGGCCAGTATACGTCTCAGACGGAAGCTGCTGCTCGAAGTCATGGAGTAGTTCATAATGATCAGAATAATAATCACCAGCGCAAGTGCCCCCAGGCCGGCCACGATAAATCCCCTCGTCTTCGGGTGAGCGAGGAAAATAATTCCAATCACAATTCCTGCGATGATGATCGCAGTACTCAGGTTGTCTGTAAAGACATACGCGCCGGCTGCCTGGGCAACCCCGAATATTCCGAGACAGAGGACCGCTCTCCAGGTATTCAGATTTCTGCCCATGCGAAGAATCATGTATGGCATGAACAAGATGATCGCGATCTTCGCGATCTCTGCCGGCTGAAACTGTATGCCGATCTTCAGCCATCTCCTGGCACCGTTTACCGTGATTCCGAATGGGGTGAAACGAACCATCGCCATGAGGATCATGGCGAGGACATATATTGCCGGCGCAAGGCGAATCCAGAGATGATAGTTGATCCGGGATATAATAAGAGCGATTGCAATGGCTGCGGCGCTGAATTCCGCCTGCCGGATAAAATAAAACATGTCGCTGTTGATCACGGGATCGTTCTTTGCCTCGTACGCGCTGGCACTGTACAGCATGACAAGGCCGAAGCAGATCAGAATAATGATAACAGCGAGCAGATTATAATCAAAATATCCCGGTTCGTTCTTTCTGGATGCGCGGGATGCGGAAGGTTTCCGGGCAGTTTTTCTGGAAAAAGGCATGGATCTTACTCTCTCCTTCGATGCGTGGACCGCAGCAGATACGGCTCACGGCTCATCTTTTAGCAAAGTATAGCACATAGCGGATGATTACGCAAAACAAAAGAAGCTGCCCGGCTATTATATAGCCTGACAGCTTCCTTGCCATTACAGCGAAATAACCTGACTGAAATATCCGGAATTAATCCTCAACATACGGAAGAATTGCCAGATGTCTTGCACGCTTGATCGCAGAGGTAATTGCTCTCTGATGCTTTGCGCAGTTGCCGGTGACACGTCTCGGAAGGATCTTGCCTCTCTCGGAGATGTATCTTCTGAGCTTTGCTGCGTCCTTGTAATCAATAACGTTGTCCTTACCGCAGAAAACGCATACTTTTCTTCTTCTGCGCTGTACTCTTCTTCTAGCCGGAGCTTCGGTTCTTGCCGGTCTCTCGTTTGCTGCTGCAGTTGTTGTATTTTCTACTTCTGCCATTACTTTATCCTCCTTATTAAAAAGGAATTACTCTTCGTCTGTGCGTACAATCAGATAGCGAAGAACGTTGTCCATGATGCGGCAATGTCTCTCGATCTCTGCCGGTGCGGTTACCGGTGCCTCAAACGGGATAAAGTAATAAAATCCTTCAGTCTCTTTCTGGATCTCGTAAGCGAGCTTCTTCTTGCCCCACTCCTCAATCTCTCCGATTGTTCCATCGTAACGGGTGATATAACCTTTCGCCTTATCAAGGATAGCTGCTCTGGTTTCATCATCCGGCTTTGCACTGATTACCAGTGCCAGTTCATACTTATGCATTGTATTTCTCCCTTCTGGACATTAGTGGCTTTCTGCGTCTCGCAGAAAACAAGGTGTAAGAGATTGTCTCACGGCTAGATATTTTAGCATATGGTTTTTCAGATGTAAAGTAAATTTTTAATGCCCTGTGCTGCGTAAATTTTTACCTGAAGTGAAAAGTTTATTTCCATTTCGAGAGGGTATAAGTGGACGTTAGTCTTACAGGGCAATTTCCACTTTGAAAAATAATGTCTATTTGACATTATCAAATGTGGAATTTAGTCTTGCTCTCCTGCATCATAGATGCAAGAGGATTGAAAAATCCTCTTGATTACTTGCAAGCAGGTTGTTGCTGTCATAGTCAAGACCACCGAAGGTGAGACGTAGCCGTCGCCTTGACTATGACAACAACAACCTGCTAAAAGCCCTTGATTGTAAGATGTAATTGTAAATTCCACTCACCGAAATGCAAGAGTAACTTCCACAGATATTTGCTAATTTTAAAAGTGGAAGTTAACTTTTCACTTCAGCGCGTAAATTTTTAATGCTCTGTGCTGCTAATTTTTTTAAGCCTTGAGCTGCGCTATCGAAGGCGCTATCAAAGGCGCTTCCGAAGAGGGATTCATGATACCGTACGGAATAAGCTGCAGATTGCTCCGCACTGCGCTTTCGAAAAGCATGTTCAGTAGGCGGCTTTGTAGATTTCGAGGATCTGTGCTTCGGTCAGGGGTACATAGTTGTTCTTCAGAAGACGCTGCTGCGTCTGCGGTACATTCTTTGCAAATACCGGAAGGTCGGACTCTTTCACGCCGAAGCTGCGGAGCGGTTCCTTCTTCAGAACTTTATCCATCAATGCGTACAGAGCGTCGAGCGCGTTCTCCGGCTTCGTGCCCAGGCACTCTGCGAGAAGGTTCTCGAGATCGTTGATTCTTCCAACCGGTTTGATCTCCTTGTATTTACGCATAACATCCGCGAACATCAGCTGATTGGACTGGCCGTGCGGCACATGGTACACACTTCCGAGAGGATAGCTCAGGGCGTGAACCGCCGCGCATCCCGCGTATCCAAATGCAAGGCCGGCCCAGTTGGATGCCTTCAGGAAGTCTGCGCTGTACGCCTTCCATGCGTCATTTCCTCCGTTTTCAACGGAAAGACTCCAGCCCTTCAGAATCGTGCGGAGGGCAGCTTCCGAGAAGATTCGGGAAATGCTGCATCCGTTCGGGCTCAGATAAGACTCCACGGCGTGAATCATCGCGTCGATGGAGGAGGTAGCGAATACCTTGTAGGGAAGGGTTGCCAGCATATTTGTAATCATGGCGGCGGCATCCGCATACATGGACGGGGAGGTCAGGCCCATCTTCACGCCCCGGCTGACACGGTTGATGACTGAGATGTTTGTCACCTCGCTTCCGGTTCCGCAGGTCGTGGGAACAATGATCAGCTCGTGATGCTTCTTCAGGCTGTCCTTATGATCGTACAGATCGTCGACATGGTCTTCCGGAGACGCTACAGCAACAACCTTTGCGATATCAATGATTGTTCCTCCTCCGACTGCGATAATCCGGGCGAAATTTTTGTCACGCAGATCATCGAGAATAGCGTTTACCATGTTGTCTGTCGGTTCACCTGCTCCGTATTTTTCCTGAAACAATGTCTGGCATCCAAGCCCCAGCGGCTCGATGGACGGATTGTAAATGTATTCATTGGTCAGAATCAGGTCATCCGGTCCAAGCTGCTCATCATTTGCGAACTCCTTAAATGTGTCATACTCCTTTATTTTGGTGCGAATGCAAAAACCTTCCAATTTCTTCTGCCTCCTTGTTCGTATTTTATATGCTTTTTATAACAATTATATAACCCGCTTTGAAATATTCCATTCTTTTATTGTATGGATTCTGCCCGATCGGCTACTTATATTTCATTAAACTGCTGGTGATCCCGGATTTCCGGAACGGACTGGGAATGACAGATTCTTTAGACAAACGGAAAAATCTGACCGTGTGAATCTGCTTTCATTTTTTCTATAATGAATTGAATTTTAGAAATTAACGAGGAAAAACAATGAAAATTTCGAGGGATGACAATAAGTCACAGGGACCGAATAATATAACAAGGGCGCTGATCGACGCGTCTGTAGACCGGGGGCTTCGTGAGATCGAGGAGGACCCGAAGCGGAGTATCCGGAAGCTCACGGACATGGGCCGGATGTTCATCAAGGGAAGGTTCATGGACGAGGTGCTGAGCATTGTGCAGGATCTCCTTCGCAATGATGACAGCCCTTACTATGAGGCAATTGAGCAGATGCTGCGGAATACGGACCGGAAAAATCTGAAGGATTTCGGGATCAGCTTCGGATACAGTGGACTTACCTATGGCGGCAAGGTGATACGGGAACATGAGTTGTCGCTTCCCTATCACATTCCGTGGGCACTTACACTCCGGATCAATCCGACGCTGAAGGACGGTTTGTCGGTCAGCGAACTGGAAAGCTGTGTCCGTCAGGGAACGGCGATGGGAATATATTGCTATTTCATTCGTCTATCCGGCGCAATTACCTGCATTGGCAGACTCATGGATCTGGTGAAGCAGCATCCGGAGTGTGCTTTTGTGTCGCTGCTTCCGGACGAGCCGCTGAATCCGGTTCAGGTCGCGGGAATCAAGGAGTGTACCAACAGCATGGTTATGTTCCAGAACAGGGGTGCTGCAACGGCAGAAAATGTAAGCGCAATGAAGAAAAGCAAGATCCTTTATGGCATTTACGCGGTGTACGGGAATGACGACGCGGCTGCCTGGTACAATGATCAGAAGGCCGAGGAGCTCGCGGAGCTCAATGCAGGTATCAATCTTCTGGTCAGTGACGACACCTGTTCGAAAAGGAATGGAGCAAAGGTCGCGAAGTACTGCCGGTCTCTGCGTACGCATCCGGAGTATCCGATGATCCTGTTCGATCTGGTAGGAGATGCTGTGCAGATCAACCACATCATCTCAGAGGATGAATGTTACTTCGAGCTTCTCGAGAACGGAGACATTAAGACCACGACGGAGACGATCTCTGATTTCAGACACACGACATCGCTGGATCAGCTGTTTACGATCGGCCTTCCAAGAGAAAATCCCTCATGAATCCGATGATTGTCACCGGATCCACGGGGGGAGATGTATCAGGAATTTTCTGATCTGACAATATCCTTTCCGACCTTTACGAGTACATTTTTCAGACTCTCGATAAATTCCTCGGGGCTCTGATCGGTCTTCTGGCTGAGCCAGCGGTACATGATGACCAGAAAGGCATCCGTGAAATAATGTGGATCGAGGACAGCACTGTCGGTGTCGGAGGTCATTGCTTCCGAAAACATGGAGAAGATTGGCACGGTTGCCTCATAAAAATAATCACGGAAGGAGTTCTGGCCGTGGATCTCAAGAGCCGCCTTGTAGAAGTCGCGGTCACTTGAGAACAGCTCGACAACTGCGGTCAGAAGATCCCATCCGTTGGTATAGGATCGTTTGCTGGCGGTTTTGATAAAGTCGGTGTAGAAAATCCAGTTAACCAGATCGTATTTGTCCTTGAAGTGATAATAAAAGCTCTTGCGGTTCATCCCGCAGCCCTCACAGATGTCAATGACACTGATCTTCTCAAAAAGCTTTTCCTTCATCAGCTTTTTCATGGAAGAAGCAAGTGCATTTTTCGTTATGTTAGCATCGGGCACAAAATCACTCTCCTGTCCATTCTGAAATCAGACACCAGCCTGCGTCAGATCGACGCAGGGCCTTCTGCACGCCGGGCATGCAGCAGACCGTTGCCGGCTTATGGCAGGCAGAGGTGTCTGATCTTGTAAATAAATATCAAATAGGTACAGATATTTATCCGGTAACACATTCCAAAAACTGTTCCAATTATATCACAGGACAGGATACAGGGAAAGTCAGATTCTGTATCTTGAAGGCCATTATGAAGGCTGTAATCGAAAGCTATTATAGAAGACCATTATCAATACACTAATAAAAGTCCGTTATCAAAGGTAATTATAAATTGTAGCTCGAACGAAGTTCCTTCCTGGAGGCCTCTACTTCCAGAAGCAGTTCCCGGGCAGACATTCGACGCGCGCCTTCACCGAAGATGATCACCTGTTCAAGGCCGTCGGAGGTCGCGACGGTGACATTGCCCTGCTTTCCGATTTTATGTACGGTCTTTTCAATGTAGGCGTCTGCAGTTTCCGCTTCCTTCGTGTAAACGACATAGATGTTATGGTAATGGCAGACCGCGCCTCTCCCGCCAGGCACCTTATACGCATCAAAAACCAGAATCAGCGTACCGGATCTTGTGCCGTGGAAGTTGCTCAGAATGTCGATCAGCCGGTCTCTTGCGGCATCCATGCCGGACGCCGCAAGGCTGCGGAGCTCTTCCCAGCTGAAGATGATGTTGTATCCGTCAACCAGCAGGTAATCTTCCTTTTTTGAAGCGGCTCCGGAAGTTCCGGACCGTCGATTTTTGCCGGAGGAGGTCTGTTCACCAGCAGACTTTACAGCCGCTGTTCTGCTGCTCTCCGATTTATTCTTCTCTGTTCTGTCCCGCTCCGCTTTTTCCAAAGAGCCGTCACGGCTCCATATGCCGGTTTCATTTGAATAGCTGTTCGCAACGCTGTGGATAGGGGTGTTCCAGCTGGATCCACTGTAGGTTTTTTCAAAAATCTGCTGCAGCTCATTTTCCTCGTTTTCGCGGGTGCGCTGCTCTTCTGTCCATGATTTTTCTTTTGTCCTGTGCTTTTTCTGCCATCCGGCGGAAAAAATTTTCTTCCCTCCGGTATTTTCCGTATTCTCCGTCTTCGGACCGTCAGTGCAGAGTGCCTGGTCTTCTTCGGTGAGCCATTTCATATCCGGACGCCATCCGGTGTCGATGTGCATGTAGTCGCGGACCTGATCCCACGGTACCCGGATTCCGGCTCCATGGGAGCAGAATACAGAGGAGGACGGGTGATCCGTATCTGCCTCCGGATCATAACCCTTCTCGAGAATCACCTCTTCGGAATGGCGGCAGGGCTCATACCCCCTGAGTGTCAGGCTCAGTCTTCCGTGTCCGTGGGTATAGGACATGAAATCCTGCTGATAATCCCCGATGGCCGCGGCAGGCACAGAACCTGTGATGATCGCGGTGGTGCCGTCGTTCTCGCGAAGATCCGCGGATCCCTCCATTCTCTGTATGTCTGTCATAAAGCGGCCCATGCTCCCTGACGGCAGTTCGGCGTGAAGCCGCAGGACCGGCTCAAGGAGCACATTTTTTGCCATCATCAGACCCTGACGGACAGCTCTGTGTGTCGCCTGTCGGAAGTCACCTCCGGAGGTATGCTTTTCCGATGCTCTTCCGCCGATCACGGTGATCTTAATATCTGTGATTTCCGATCCTGTCAGAACGCCCGGAAACGGCTGCTCCTCCAGATGAGACAGGATAAGGCGCTGCCAGTTGAGCGCCAGATCATCAGTGCTGCAGTCGGATTCCAGGACAAGCCCGCTTCCCGGCTCGCCGGGTTCCATCAGAAGATGCACCTCTGCATAATGCCGCAGAGGTTCGTAATGCCCTACGCCCTCGACGGAATCCGCTATGGTCTCTTTGTACATGATTGACGGCTGTGCGAAATCAATCCGCATGCCGAACCGCTGCGCACAGAGCTCCCTCAGAATTTCCATCTGGACCTTTCCCATGATACGGGCGGAAATCTCACCGGAGGCATCGTCCTGGTCAATGTGAAGAAGCGGCTCTTCCTCCTCAAGAACCCGAAGATTCCGGAGAGCTTCGGCTCTGTCCTGGTCCGGCGCAAGAAGGATGCGGCTCTTCCATACCGGCTGGAGAACAGATGCATCCGAGTCATGCTCAAAGCCGAGACCCATTCCGATCCGGGTTTCGTCAGGTCCGGTAACCGCACAGACAAAACCCGCGTCCACCTGGGGCACCTGCACGAAGCTTTTGCCGGAGTAGATACGGATCTGGTTGACCTTCTGCTCCGTGTTCTCTCCGCTGCTCTCTGTGCTGTCCTCATTCCTGACAGAGATGACAGAACGAACCCTGAGACTGCCTCCGGTGATTTTCATCCAGGTCAGACGGTTTCCGGAATCATCGCGGGATATCTTGAAAATTCGCGCGCCGAATTCGTCCGGATAATGTTTCATCAGTGCAAGAGCGTCCATCGCCCGCATCAGCGCGCTGACGCCTTCATTTCGCAGCGCAGATCCGAAGAAAACGGGAAAGAGCTTCCGGTCCCGGATCATGGCGCGGAGATCGTCCTCCAGGATCTCTTCCGTCTCCAGATAGTGCTCCAGAACACGGTCATCGCAGACAGCAATATTCTCCGCCTGACTTCCCGGGATCTGAAGCACCGGATCAAACTGAACTCCGGTAAAATCCACGCATTGCGAGCCGAGATTATCCCGGATATCGCGGAGAAGGTCCGCGGTGTCCGCACCCGGCTGATCCATCTTATTTACGAAAAGAAATGTCGGAATTCTGTAATGTGCGAGAAGATTCCAGAGATTCCGGACCTGCCCGGTGACGCCATCCGCCGCGCTGATAACCAGGATTGCGTAGTCTAGAACCTGAAGAACCCGCTCTGTTTCCGGCGAAAAATCGATATGACCCGGTGTGTCCAGAAGGGTTACGGAGAGCCCGTCGGTGCCGCCGAAAGAGAGCTCCGCCTGCTTGGAAAAAATAGTGATGCCCCTGTCTTTCTCCAGCTGCCAGGTATCAAGATAGGCATCTTTATGATCGACTCTTCCCTGTTTCTGTATTTTTCCGGACAGGTACAGAAGACTTTCGGAAAGGGTTGTCTTTCCCGCGTCTACATGTGCCAGAATTCCTGCTGTGATATGTCTGCTGCTCATTGCTTATCCTTCTGTTCTGCTCATACCCTGTGGATTGCGAGAGTGCAAAGCACGGAGCAATCCGCAGCATATGCATATTGTGGTGCCACGCCTGCGGGGCATGTGCGTCTTACCGTACTGTCCACGGAGAATATCAGGCATCGGCTTAACAGTATGGCCTCCGGAGGGACAGATCTTTCTGTGAAGTATTGTAACATGCTCCGGAAACAGGTACAATCAGAAGGAATTAAATGGCCGGCTCAAGGCAGCCTGAAACAGAAGGAAATGGATGGCTGGCTCAAGGCAGTCTGAACCAGAGGGAAGCGGATGGCCGGCTCAGGGCAGCCTGAAACAGAAGGAAATGGATGGCTGGCTCAACAGTCTGAAATGGAGGAAAATATGGCGGAAGAAAGAGAACAGAAGAATCATGCGCCGGAAGGTGCGGCCCGCACGGAGGGCTGCTCTTTTATCGATACGGACAAGGAAAGCCTGACACTGACCTATGAGGACGGAAGGGACGTGAGATGCACAATCGTCAGGATCTTCCAGACACCAGCGCAGAAATATATCGTTCTGATTCCGGAGGACGGAAGTACGAAAGGTACGGCGTATCTGTATCATTTTGATACAGATGATGAAGGCGCACCGGTTGTGACACAGATTGAAAGTGAGGATGAATACAGAGAAGCTTCGGCGATTTTCGAAGCCATGACGAAAAATATTGACCTTACGGAGGATGAAACATGAAAATCAAAGTGAAGAAACTGACCGATACCGCCAAGATGCCGACGCGCGGAAGCGCATCGGCTGCGGGTTACGATCTTTATGCAGACGTGGAAACACCGGTGGAAATTGAGCCTCACGCAACGGTTATGGTTGGCACAGGCTTATCGATGGAGATCCCGGAAGGATATTTCGGAGCTATTTTTGCAAGAAGCGGACTTGCCGCAAAGGAATCTCTCCGACCCGCAAACTGTGTCGGTGTGGTTGACGCGGATTACCGGGGCCCCTTTATGATCGCTGTTCACAATGACGGCGAGACAGCGCGCTGTGTGACTCCGGGAGAGCGGATTGCGCAGCTTGTGATCCTTCCCTTCCTTCCCGCCGAGTTTGAGGAGGTGGAACAGCTCGGCGAGACGGAACGGGGAGAAGGCGGCTTCGGAAGCACCGGAAGATCCTGATAGAAATTATCCGCGGAAGGATCCTTTGATATCCGACCAGTTTTCTTCCGCGTATTTCAGAAGCTGCTCAGCTTGTGACAGAGACATCTCCGGGTAATAGAACATGATGGACGCGGAGCCGTATTTACGGACGATTCTGTCGCAGTTCCGGATCCAGTCGTCAAAGCCGCCGCTGTATACCTTGATCCACAGGGATTTGCCGGAGGCAATTACCTTGTCATAGATCTTGTCCCACTCTTCGTAAGTGCCGTCCGGACCGGTGTCTCCCGGTGTCCACTGAAGGGCATTGATGCCGGGAATTTCCATAAGATGATCAAGATGGCGGATGGCGCCGGGGCCATCCAGATGATACATGGCATAATCGAGCTTCTGTGTCTGTTTTTTCAGCGAGTCCAGAACAAATTCGTCAAAGAAGTCAACCGACATCATGGCTGAGGCGTCACACTGAAGCTTTGCCATTCTTCCCGGAGCCCAGATCTGGAAGCAGGAATAGGAATTGCCTCCGTCAGGAGTTCTGACGAGATCATAAAAACGGTCAAAGAACTCAAAATATGCGTCGGTCACCTGTCCGACCCGCTCCTCAATGGAGTCCGGATCCTCAATCATATCCATCATGAGGGTCTGGGCGCCCCGGAGAGAGGAAAGCACATCAACGTTTTCCATGAGATCCGGCATATCCAGGCAAAAATCATTGCCCGCGAATTTTCTGCAGCCTTCGACCACTTCGAGATGTCTGCGAAGCCATTTATTCTCCGGGTCAAATTTCAACGGCGGAACGTCTTCCCAGTCGTCATCTTCGTCGATGCAGGGCTTGAACCAGACCGTATCCTCCTTGAATCCGATATCAGAGCCGAGATAAGCCGCGACGGAGCCCGGTCCGAAGTTAGTCTCCATGTTCGGGAATGCTTCTCCGAGGAACAGATGCTTTTCGCAGAAGTCGCGGTACCGGAGAACCATGCGCTCCGGGTTCATGTATTTGTCCTCCATATCTTTCCATTTGAGATTCTCGGGCAGATCATAATACAGGCCCTGGCAGAAGACCTGATCCATTCCGCCCTCATGCGGCTGACCATCGGATAGGTGTTCGATTTCCGGTTTTCTCGCGACGATGTGCATCAGCGGTCTTCCGGTATTGCTCTGATGCCACCAGCCGTCAAATTTCTTTTTTGTTTCATCCCAGTTGTCTTTGTATTGCATTGCATTCTCCTTTACTTTGCTTTTTTATGGCTTGAAATAACAAATCTCTGAATTGGAGATCTTTTGTTTGCGGATTTATTTCAGGGCCTGTATATCAATCGATTATTCGAGGGTGTTGTTCCACGCCTGATTATTTGTGCGCTTCCTTTCGTATGTTATTCTTTCTCCGGTATGTGGCTCAGTGACCGGCAAGAAGCTGAAAGGTGTTCGGTGTGCTCTTCACCCCGGTAACGGAAGAGCTGCTCTCCGCCGCCGGCAAATACGAGGCGGATATCCCTGCCGGCGATACCTCCCCTGAAACGGAAGGGCGACGGACCGATGGAAAAGAGATTTTCTTTTTCATCCCATGTAACGGGAATCTGCTGAAAAACTCCGTTTTCATAGCTATATCCGTCGCCGTCATCCTCATAGTACAGAATCCGGTGCACGGAGGAACTTTTCTTCCCCGGATGGCGAAGCGGGTACAGATGAAATTCAAAGGGAGTGTCGGGCACTTCCTCTGCATAGGTGAGACCGGACTCCATCGGCAGGATGCTTCCCGCCCGCACAAACACCGGGATGTGATCCAGAGAAACCGCGAGCGTCAGCGTCTGTCCGCCTTCATAATAGTCGTCCGTGTAGAAGTCATACCATCCGGTTCCCTCCGGCAGATAGACTGTCCAGGTTTTCGGGGTGTTGAGATGCTCCCCGCCTCTGCCGTAATACATCGGATCGGTGATCGGACAGATCAGCAGGCTTTCTCCGAACATATATTCAGAATCAAGCAAAGCTGCCCTGATGTCATCGGAAAAATCAAAGAGCAGACTCCGAACCATGGTGCTGTTCTGCTGTACGACCGCGCCTGCCATGGAATAAATATAGGGCATCAGGCGATATCGTGTGCGGATCGTCTTCTCCAGTGCATCGTAAAAAGGATCGCCGGGCTTTCCAAAATTCCAGATTTCACGAGGCACATCGGTTCCGTGGGAGCGGAACATCGGGAGGAAGGAGCCGAATTCAAACCACCGGACATACAGTTCCCGGTAGCCCGGATCCTCGAGTCCTTTTTCGTAGTCGCCGCGCCAGAACCATTTCATCGAGGGGTCTCCGCTGCACTCACAGCCGCGTCCGGACCAGTTTTCATGTACGACGAAAAATCCACCGATGTCGAAGGTCCAGTAAGGCATGCCGCTCATCGCCATGTTGAGCGCCTCTGGGAGCTGCTTCTTCAGAACATCCCATCTGGCAGAGATGTCGCCGGACCAGAGAACCGTTCCGTATTTCTGGCTTCCTGCATATCCGGAGCGGGTAAGATTCAGAACTCTGCGGTCCGGATCCGCCTTTCTCTGGTTTTCAAAAATACCCCTGGCGTGGGCGAGAGCATAGAGATTTGCCCGGTCCGCGCCGAGGAATTTCTTGTGCTCGCCGCCGACAAGAAGAAACCGCTCCCAGGGTTCCCGCTCATATTCCCCGTTCCAGTCCGGACCGGAAAAAGGTTCTGTCGAGTCACACCACCAGGAATCAAAGCCGCCGGAGAAAAGTTCCCGGCTGCACTGCTTCCAGTACAGCTCTCTGGCCTTTTCGTCAAAAGCGTCATAGGTCGCCAGGTCATTGAGAAGGAAGCCTGCGTCGGACATCTCACAATAATCTTTTGTTCCGTAATTCATATTCGGCCAGACGGACACCATGGTGTGGACATGGAGCTCGTGAATCCTGTCGATTGCCGCCCGGATATCCGGATAGCGTGTTTTGTCCAGAATCTTGCATCCCCAGTCATCTGCCGGCCAGGTCTTCCAGTCCTGCACGACGCAGTCAAGTCCGACGCCGATGTGGCGATATTTCTCAGCAACCTCAACGAGTTCATCCTGCGTGGAATACTTTTCCCTGGACTGGATATATCCGAAGGCCCACTTCGGGAGCATTGCCGCCTTCCCCGTCAGCCGGCGGAATCCATCGATGAGTGCATCCGCAGAATCCCCGGAGATAAAGTAATAGTCCAGCTGTTCCACAGTGTCGCAGAAGAGATAGGAGCCTCGCTCATCGTCGTTAAAGGTCATGAGGCTTCCGCAGTCGGCGAGGATACCGTAGCCTCTGTCGGAGATCAGAAAAGGAACCGGGATGCGCATGTTGTGCTGGTAGAGGTACTGGGTGTGGCCTCTGTAGTTGTAGATGCCCTCTTCCCCCTGACCAAGCCCGTGGATCTGTTCTCCGGGCTGGAATCGGAACGAGAGCTTCGCCCGATACGCTCTGTGGTCCTCAACCTCCCGCAGGTTTTCAACAAAATTTCTTTCTCCGTCTACGGTTTTCACTCTGCGGATGACTGGCTTCTCTCCGCAGGTTGAGTATTTCATAACTGGAATCCCGGTAAGCTCTTTCTCTCCTTCTTCCAGCAACTGAAAACCATCTTTTCTTCGAATCCAGACAAAACAGCCGTCTGTCCGCCTGATCCGGAGTGTGAGAAGTTTTGTGGAAATTTGCAGATCCAGATCACGCACCTCCAGAGCGAGAGGACATGCGGACTCGCTGTGCCTGATCTGAAGAGGGGACGCGGAAGACTCCTCTTCTCTTCCGGTATAGACACAGCGCATAATATTATCTGTCTCGGCAGAGATGAAAAGCAGTCCCCGGTCTGTCCGGATCCGAATCTTGTTATCACTGATTTTCTGACAGTCTTGTATCTTCATTCTGGATTTTCTCTTTCTGTGTATCGTTCATAAACGTCTATGCCCCGCAGGCGGGGCTCCGCCTATTGTATAAGCTCCGGATTGCATAAAATATGATCCGATTACGGCTACATTGTATAAGAAATCGACAAAAATCACCATGCATCAGTTTGTCCGTTTTATGTACTTTTTTTCTGTGGATTGCGAAAGTGCGAAGTACCGGAGTAATCCGCAGCTTATGCAGTATCGCGGACTTGTAAGCAGTACGGAGGCTGAGAAGCAGCGAAGTGACGCAGGGCTTATAGATATAGCTGCGCCCCGCCTGCGGGCATGAACATAAAAATCCCCTGCCATACATTTTCGTGTACAGCAGGGGATTCCCCATATAAATAAATATGTATACAGCTGATTATTCGTTGATCGCCTTTGCGTCCTTCGGGCAGTCCTTGATGGAGAAGCTGAGTCTTCCCATGCGGTCCTTTCCAAGGCAGACAACCTTTACAACATCGCCGAGAGTAAGAACATCTTCTACGTGATTGATACGCTGTTTAGCAATCTTGGAAATGTGAACCATTCCCTCCTTGCCGGGAGCAAACTCCAGGAAAGCACCGAACTCCTTGATGCTGATAACCTTTCCTTTCAGAACCTGATCCTTTTCGAAATCTGTGGTGATGACCTCGATGTATTTCTCGGCCTCATCCATCTTCGCACGGTCCGTTCCGCAGATGGAGACGGATCCGTCTTCGTCGATATCGATCTTTACACCCGTGCGGGCGATGATTTCATTGATATTCTTTCCCTGTTTGCCGACTACATCACCGATCTTGTCAGGATCAATCTTGATCTGCTCGATCTTCGGCGCGTACTCGTTGACAGTCGGACGCGGTCCGGCGATTGCCTTCTCCATTACCTCGGTCAGAATATATTCTCTTGCTTCCTTGCATCTGGAAATGGCTTCCTCCACGATCTGACGGGTAAGGCCGTGGATTTTGATATCCATCTGGATTGCGGTGATGCCGTCATGTGTTCCGGCAACCTTGAAGTCCATGTCTCCGAAGAAGTCTTCAAGACCCTGAATGTCTGTGAGCACGATATAATCGTCGTCGGTATCTCCGGTAACAAGGCCGCAGGATATTCCGGCAACGGGCTTCTTAATGGGCACGCCGGCTGCCATCAGAGCCATGGAAGAAGCACAGACGGAAGCCTGTGAGGTGGAACCGTTAGACTCAAAGGTCTCGGATACGGCACGTATTGCGTATGGGAATTCCTCTTCCGAAGGCATAACCGGAAGGAGAGCTCTCTCTGCAAGAGCGCCATGACCGATTTCGCGGCGCCCCGGTCCTCTGGACGGCTTTGTCTCACCGACAGAGTAGCTCGGGAAGTTGTACTGATGCATGTAGCGTTTCTTTGTGATATAGGGATCAAGTCCCTCTACCTTCTGCGCCTCGGAAAGAGGAGCGAGAGTCACAACGTCGCAGATCTGTGTCTGTCCGCGGGTGAACATCGCGGAGCCGTGTACACGTGGGATGACATCCACCTCGGCTGCAAGCGGACGGATCTGACGGATCTGGCGTCCGTCCGGTCTCTTATGCTCCTTCAGAATCATGCGGCGGACGGTCTTCTTCTGATACTGGTAGATAGCATCGGGCAGGAGGGCAAGCCACTCTTCGTTGTCTGCGAATTTCTCTTTGAGTCTGTCTGTGATGGCGGCGATGTTGTTCTCTCTGGTCTGCTTGTCATCCGTGAACACGGCAATTTCCATCTCAGAATCCGGAACCTCCTCGCGGATCGCGGCAAAAAGCTCCTCCGGAACCGCGCAGCTCTCGTAGGTGTGTTTCGGTTTTCCGCACTCTGCCACGATATGATCAAAGAAAGCAATAACCTTTTTATTTGTCTCATCGGCAAGATAAATGGCCTCGATCATCTTCTGCTCCGGAATTTCCTGCGCGCCGGCTTCGATCATGATGACCTTCTCTCTTGTAGAGGCAACGGTCAGAGCAAGCGTTGACTCGGCCTTCTTCTCATAACCCGGGTTGATGACAAATTCGCCGTTGATCATTCCAATCTGTGTGGCGGCGCAGGGACCGTCAAAAGGAATATCGGAAATGGATGTGGCGAGAGACGCACCGAGCATGGCGACAACTTCCGGGTCACATTCCGGATCAACGGACATCACCATATTATTCAGTGTGACATCGTTTCTGTAATCCTTCGGGAAAAGAGGCCTCATCGGACGGTCGATAACACGGGATGTGAGTACGGCATGCTCGGAAGCTTTTCCCTCTCTCTTATTGAAGCCGCCCGGGAATTTGCCGACCGAGTACATTTTCTCCTCAAATTCAACGGAAAGCGGGAAAAAATCGATTCCCTCCCGCGGCTCTTTGGAAGCGGTTGCGGTGCACAGAAGTGTGGTGTCACCATAATGGATGAACGCGCATCCGTTTGCCTGCTTGCCGACTCTCCCGATATCCACGGAAAGTTTTCTTCCGGCCAGGTCCATTTCATAGGTCTTGTAGTTGTTCTCAAGTCTGGTTGAGAATGTCTTGTTTTCTTCCATCTTTACTCCTTTACTTCTCGGCGAATGCCATTGTTCCGAACCGCCGGGACCGTGCAGGCCCTGCTGCGGCGCCGGATGTTACTCTTTGAAAACGGACGGATCCTCGTGCGGAACATCTGTCCCGATTTCCGAAAAACGAGATGAGTCACGCTTCGCGGTGGCTGCGGCTCATTGCTTGTAAACACGGAAACAGGGCGGATAGGTGAGTCCTACCCGCCCTGAAAGCGATTCGATTACTTACGAAGTCCCAGCTTCTCGATCAGAGCACGATATCTCTCGATATCTGTCTTCTTGAGGTAATCAAGAAGTCCGCGTCTCTTACCTACCATCTTCAGAAGACCGCGTCTGGAATGGTGATCCTTGTGGTTTGTCTTCAGATGCTCTGTGAGCTCTTTAATTCTCTCGGTGAGGATTGCAACCTGTACCTCAGGTGAACCGGTGTCGCCCTCTGTTCTTGCATACTCTTTGATAATCTGCTGTTTGAGTTCTTTTGTAATCATTTCATTTTCCTCCAAAATATTTCTAATCGCCTGTGATTAAGATCTGGTCGGAGTTTCCGGGATCTGAATCAAGGTTAAAACTCATGCCCACTCAATATAGCATAGCGTATAGAAAAAGTAAATGATTTTCTTTATCCGGATCTTTCGGATTTTTCGGATTTTCTTTATCCGGATTTTTCGGAACGGAGCTGCTCGAAGAAGCTGCTGATGAGATGACTGCATTCTTTCTCAAGAATTCCCCGCGTAATCTTCACCTGATGGTTAAATGCGGGTACCTGCATGAGGTTCAGAACGGATCCTGCACATCCCGCCTTCGGATTCATGCAGCCGATGACGACTTCGTCGATTCTGGACTGGACGATGGCACCCGCGCACATCTGGCAGGGCTCAAGGGTGACATACAGGGTGCAGCCCTCGAGTCTCCAGTCGCCGAGAGCATGGCTGGCCTCCCGGATGGCGTTCAGCTCTGCGTGAGACAGTGTGTTCGCGTCCGTGTTGCGCCGGTTATATCCACGGGCAATGATTCTGCCTTCTTTTACAATGACGCATCCGATGGGAACTTCTCTGAGAGCGGCTGCCCTCTGCGCTTCCGCCAGGGCTGCTCTCATGTATTTTTCGTGCATGGACCGGATTACGGCATTTTTTTGTTCCGCTTCTTTTCGAGCCTTTTCTTCCCGTGATTTTTTTCGCCGCATTCTCTGTTCCCATTTGATCTGTTTGGCAGCGCGGTCTGCCGCGCGCCGGTCCTCTTTAAGTTGGGTGCGGCCGGTCTCTATATTATTTTTATTACTATTTAAGAGGAAAATATCCTCCCCGGCAGCCGGGAGGACCTTGTGTTCTGCCGTGGAGGATACTTCGATTTTGCTTTTCTTATCATTCATTATGTGGTGCCCTGCCAGCAGGATATGCTGTGCTTAACGCCTGATGCGCCCCGGCTGTCTGTTTTATCCTGCTTTTGTTCTCAGAATCTCTGTGGTCAGATACCGAGCATCATCTTGTCATTTGCGAATTCGTTGCCGGATACCTCCTCGAATTTATCGAGAAGCTGGGAAACAGTAAGATTCTTCTTCTCCTCTCCGGACACATCGTAGATGATATTCCCCTCATGCATCATGATCAGACGGTTCCCATGGGTGATTGCGTCCTTCATGTTGTGGGTGATCATCAGCGCTGTGAGATGATCGCGGTTGATGATCTTTTCTGTAGCGTTGAGCACCTTCTCGGCTGTCTTCGGGTCAAGAGCGGCTGTGTGTTCGTCGAGAAGCAGCAATTTCGGTTTCTGCAGGGTTGCCATGAGCAGGGTAAGTGCCTGCCGCTGACCGCCTGACAGGAGACCGACTTTGGCTGTGAGTCTGTCTTCGAGGCCGAGGTTCAGAATCTTGAGCTGCTCGCGGTATTCGTTTCTTTCCGCGGCGGTTACACCCCACCTGAGGCCTCTTCTGGCGCCGCGGCGTCTGGCAAGCGCAAGATTCTCGTCAATCTGCATGGTTGCGGCAGTTCCTGTCATGGGATCCTGGAAGACCCGGCCGATAAGGCTGGCGCGCCTGTAATCCGGGAATCCCGTCACATTCTGTCCGTCAATTGTGATGGATCCGGTATCTACCGGCCATACACCGGCAATGGCATTCAGAAGGGTGGATTTTCCGGCGCCGTTGCCGCCGATAACGGTCACAAAATCACCGTCATTGAGCGTGAGGCTGACACCTCGCAGAGCCTTTTTCTCATTTATGGTTCCGGGGTTAAATGTTTTGCTGATGTTTTTGACCTCTAACATTTACTTTCCCTCCGATCTCGAGTTTTTTCCGGCACGGCTGAAGGAGCTTTTTGCCTGTCCCTTCAGATACGGCACTGCAAGGAAGACGGCGACGATGATGGCGGTGAAAAGCTTCATCAGGTTCGAGTCGATCTTCAGCCACAGAACCAGAGTGTATACCAGATAGTAGATGATGCCGCCGACAATTACAAAAACCAGGCGGCCGAAGAAATTCAGCTTTTTGTGGAGGATCGCTTCTCCGAGTACTTCTCCGATGATGACAGCCGCAAGCCCAATGACGATGGATCCGCGTCCGCTGTTGACATCCGCAAAACCGGAGTACTGAGCGGCAAGACCACCGGCAACGGCTACGATTCCGTTGGAAATCGCGAGGCCGAGAACCTTCATAATATTGATGTTGATGCCCTGTGCCTTTGCCATCTGCTGGTTGCAGCCGGTTGCCCGGATGGCCGATCCGAGCTCGGTTCCAAAGAAGAGATAGAGAATGACTATGAGGGCGATGGCGAAGATGCCGCCCACCAGAATAGCATTCGGTACATTCCGCCCGGAGATGATCAGGTTGTATTTGTCAACGCTGACAGCCTGGTTGGCTTTCATCTTCATGATTACGAGGTTTATGGAGTACAAACCGTACTGCGTCAGAATTCCTGCGAGAATGGCCGGGATTCCGAATACCGTGTGAAGGAGGCCGGTGACGGAGCCTGCGATCAGACCCGCGATAAATGCTATTACAAGTGCCGCCCACGGATTCCAGCCCGCGAGGATCAGCATTACTGTTACAGCTGCACCGGTTGAAAAGGTTCCGTCGACGGAAAGGTCTGCAATGTCGAGCAGACGGAAAGTAATATAGACGCCGAGAGCCATGATGCCCCAGATAAGGCCCTGTGCAATGCCTGAGGGGAATCTGCCCAGCAGATCCATCGGGTTCAGCGATGCGAAATATGCCTCCATAGATAATTGTTCCTCCTGGTTTTCTTTTTCTCTGTTGTTGCTTTTCTGGCGAAGGTGTGTCCGGAGATCTGTCGGATGGCCGGATTATGTGTGCTGCGCTTCGCGGCAGGCGGCCTGTCTGCGTTTCCGAAGAGCTTATAGATACATCGTGACACATACTGTATAAGCTACGGATTGCTCCGTGCTGCGCACTCTCGCAATCCTACAGGTATTCGAAATCGCATACAGTCTCTTACACACGCTTCGCGGCAGGCGGCCTGTCTGCGTTTTCGAAGAGCTTATAGATACATCGTGACACATACTGTATAAGCTACGGATTGCTCCGTGCTTCGCACTCTCGCAATCCTACAGGTATTCGCACTTCCGTGCCGCTTGCGCGTCACTTCGTGCTCATACCTGTTGCCTTCGAAATCGCATACAGTCTCTTACGCGCGCTTCGCGTGCGACGATCCTGTCTGCGTTTTCGAAGAGCTTATACAGTAAAAGCCCCACCATGTGCTCTTCACACCCTGGTGGGGAAACATTGATTGATCTGTTTCACGAACACGTTGAATAGTATATCACACATTGACAGCTGGTGTCATAAATGTTTGATTTTCGCGCGTGAAATCATTGAATTTTATTCGCTGTCGGAGCTGTCGGCTTCATATGCGGTGTATCCGTCCGGTACGGTGATGCCGAGCTTTTCGCAGATGTCCGGGTTATACTCTTTCACAGGGTTGTCATAGTACTGAATCGGCATCTCGGAGATGTCTGCCTCTCCCTTCAGGATCTGTGCCGCCATCTTGCCGGTCGTCTGACCAAGGCCGTAGTAATCGATGGAAAGGGTGGCAACGCCGCATCCGGCCATGATACCCTCTTCACCTGCAATGATCGGAACCTTTGCCGGAAGGGCTACATTGTTGATGGCCTCGGTGCAGGAAGCCGCTGTGTTGTCGGTCGGGATGTAGAGAACATCACTGTTGTTGCATGCCTCTCCGGTGACGGAGGCTACATCGTTGGAATCTGAGAAGGTGTATACATTTACGGTGAGTCCTGCGTCTTCCAGATATCCTTTCACCTGATCCGCCTGGTATTTGGAGTTCGGCTCAGCAGAGCAGTACAGGATGCCGACATTTTTTGCATCAGGGAAAAGCTCGGTAACCATGTCCGCCTGCTGATCAAGCGGAGGAAGGTCGGATGTGCCGGAGATGTTGCCGCCGACCGTTCCGTTAAAGTCGTCGATGTCAAGTGCAACGCCATAGTCTGTAATGGAAGTTCCAAGGATCGGGATTGTGCTTGTCGCAGCAGCTGCGGACTGAAGAGCTGCGGTAGCGTTTGCCAGAATCAGATCTACGTTTTCAGATACGAGATTCGTGCAGATCTGTGTTGCTGTTGCGGCGTCGCCTGCAGCATTCTGTTCATCGAAAGTTACGTTGTCTTCTCCAAGCTCGGATTTAAGCTCGTCCTCGAATCCCTTGGTCGCGGCGTCAAGAGCCGGATGCTGTACGAGCTGGCAGATACCGATCGTATATTTGCCGGATGTTTTTGCGGCCGATGCGGAAGCGGCGGTTACCGACGCCGAAGCGGACGCGGAAGAAGCGGAAGAATCCGCAGATGATGCCGTGGAAGAGGCTGCAGAGCTGCTTCCGCAGCCGGCGAGAAGTGCTCCTGCCATGACGGCCGAAAGGCAGACGGATGTGATTTTCTTTAATTTCATTTCTTGTCCTCCCTGAATTTTACTGTTTTGATGCTGGATTTTGCTGGATCATACAAAACGCTTTAACGCTTAAAAGCGTTACACGTTGCTGTATTAAAGTATTTAAGAGATAATTTACCACACACCGGGGTGGCCGTCAATGTGAAGCTTATAAAAAATAATTGTTAATTTTCACAAAAAATTAACGCTCAAATCACAATCGGCCATTATTCCTCGTCCGGATCGGATTTCCCGACGAGGAATATTAAGATTTTGTCATAGGATCTCGGGTTAGTCATGTAATTCGGATGTGATGTCAGATCGCGAACCGGGATTGGAGAACTTCTGCTACTGCGTCGCTGTCATAGCGGCCGGCTACGTAGTCGGCCGATTTTCTGCATCGCTCGGTGCCGTTTTCCATGGCAATTCCGGTACCTGCGGAGGTCAGAAGGTCGATATCGTTGTCTGCATCTCCGAAGGCGACGATATCTTCCTTTCGTATTTTTAACTGAGAAGACAGGAATCGAAGCGCTGCTCCCTTACCCACCTCAGGGGAGGAATTTTCAATGCGGTTTGATACGGAGGAGGTGGTATAGATATTCCTGAGCGTGCTGTGGATTTTATTGCGCAGCTGCTCGCAGAGCGCATCGTCACCGACGACAAGATCAAGTCCGTCAAGCTCCTTTCTGTGCTGAAAGATAAAGCCGCGGATATCATCCTTCATGACACGGGTTGTCCGCACATAATCGACATATGCTGAGGACGCTCCGAAGTTTCCGGGTTCATTGACGTAGGCGGTACAGGCATAGGCAACGCCGTTAATAAAGACCTCATAAGAAAGTGGAAAAAGGTCTGAAGGATATGCCGCGGTGAGCTCAAGCAGGTCGAGTACAGCCTTCTCTGACAGGGGACGGTGGTAAATACGCTTCGAAGACAACAGTCGGCCGCGGAAACTGTCAGAATAGTTCTGAGGATTGCGGGCCAGAATACTTTGAAAGTCTGAATACGATTTTTTGTAAAGATTGTTCCGTTTATCTGGCTGGAAGCCGGGGAGTATCCGGGCGGGAGCTGAGGAAACATCAGAAGAGGCATCTGTAGCGGATGAAGTATCTGCGCCAAATGAAGTATCTGCACCGGATGAGGCATCTGCGCCAGAAGAGGTATCTGCATCAGAAGGAATCCGGTAGATTGCTGCTCCGTTCGAGGTGATGGCATAACGGATTCCGGGGATGCGGAACACGGACTCCGGAAGTGAGGTCAGTACTCTCCCGCTTGCGACGACGACCTCGATGCCCGATGCTGTAGCCCGGGTCAGGGCCATACGATTGCGTGCGCTGACGGTCCGGGAATCCAGAAGCAGTGTGCCGTCGAGATCAGAAGCGATCATTTTAATCATAAAGAAGGAATCCTTTCTGTTTGAGATCATAATAATAAAGCCGGCAGTCGGCGGGCGGCACTGATCCCGGAATCCTGCAGGAACAGCCGATACAGACGCAGAGGGTGCGGGAACTGTCAGTGCGGGGATAGAGAAACGCACAGTCAAGCTCCGGATTCAGGTAGAAAAATGGGTGATCGGGATCACGGCTGGCATATGTTGTTCCGGTATTTACCGCGAAGGAGGAAAAGTTGCCATCAATTCCGGTGCCTGTATATTTGACGTAAGCTTCTTTTGCGGTCCATACCTGAAAAAATCGACGGATGGTTTCTTCGTCTGTCTGTGCGGAGAGAATGAAGGAACTTTCTGAAGCGTGAAAATACCGGGACGCGAGTCTTCGGCAGCGTTCGGTGTCATCCGTCGGGCAGGATTGTCTTCGTATACGGTTTTCCTGGAGATCAATGCCGATTCGCTGATCCGAGACAGCAACAATCCAGCAGGAACCACTGTCCGTTATAGATATTTCCGGAACAGACGGGTCCTCTTCCGATGTTTTTCCGTTTTGAACCAGATATGGGCGGCCCCTGTTCGTCCTGCAAATCTTAAGAGATGCGGTCAGGCTGCCCTGAGAGTCGTGCGTAAAAGAACGGACAGCAGCCCGGATACGGTCTTCTCTCTGGATGGGGCAATTATTGTCGAATATATACAGACGAATGGTCATAGAATGTCTCCTGTATGCGGGTCAAGAACATTGCGGCTGGACTTATACAGCACACCTCATACGATAAGTCGTGCCACATACTGTATAAGTCCCCGCGTCACTTCGCTGCTTCGCAGCTTCCGTGCCGCTAACAGGTATTCGCACTTCCGTGCCGCTTACGCGTCACTTCGTGCTCATACCTGTTGTCGTCGCTAATGTTCTTGCCCACTGGTGAGCAAGCTCCCCGTGGGCCACGAACATTGCGACTGGACTTATACAGTACATTGTAGCATTTTTTTTGACAAAAGGTTAACATGCGGGGAAAAGTATGTTACAGTAATTCTGCGCTATATTTGGATTGACCAAAACAGCAGCAAGGAGGAAAAAAATGAATACAGCAACAGTAACAAAGGATTCTGTAAACAAACCAAGGAGCAGGGTTCAGCGTATGACCATGCTTGCGATCCTGGCGGCGATTGTAATCATCCTGCAGGCGGCAGTAAGCATACCGCTCGGACCATTCACCATTACATTGACGCTTGTTCCGATTATTATCGGAGCGATTCTTGATGGCCCGGCAGGCGGAGCGTTTCTGGGAGCGGTATTCGGGGCCGTGGTATCGATTCAGGTCATCACCGGAGCGGCAGGCGCTTTTTCGACAATGATGCTTGAGTACCAGCCGGTGGCTACGATTCTCGTCTGCATCCTGAAGGGAACCTTTGCCGGTCTGGTGAGCGGACTGTTTTTCCGTCTGTTCTCCAGAATCAATTTCTACACAGGAGTTGTCCTGGCGGCGATTATCGCGCCAATCATAAATACGGGAATTTTCAGTGTCACCGCTCTTACGATTTTCCGCGGACTCATTGCAGGTGCGCTCGGAACAGACCAGAATCTGCTCGGCGTTTTTCTGACAACCTTTATCGGATTAAACTTCGTGGTTGAGTTCATAATCAATGTCGCACTCACCCCGATAATCATCCGCATTCTCCGGATTGTGAAGAAAGACAGAAGCTGAGCGTAAACGGGGGAATACAAATGATTCTCGCAATCGACATCGGAAATACACATATGGTTCTCGGCTGTATCCGTGAGTCGGATAATAAAGTGATTCGTCACATTCAGATGAGTACCAACAAAATCGAGACCTATCATGAATATGCTGCAGAAATCAGCAGAATACTTGCTCTGGAGAAGATAGACCCGAAGGAATTCCGGGGATGTCTGATTTCATCGGTTGTACCGTCTGTCACCCATGTGGTGGCTGAGGCAGTAAGACTTCTGACCGGTGAGAATGCACGAATCCTCGGAGAAGGCGTTGAGGTCGGCCTGGAACTCGACATGAACGGAATTCCCGCGTCGGCAATCGCGGGGGATCTTCTGGCAACTGCTGTCGCTGCAAAGGCGGAATATCCGATGCCGGCGTTGATCATCGATATGGGAACGGCAACCACGATGACCGCTCTTTCATCCGCGGGTGTTTATCTGGGAGGCTGCATACTTCCGGGGCCGGGAACTGCCCTGAAGGGCCTGATCGCGGATACTTCTCTTCTGCCCGCCGTTGATTTTATAGCGCCAGACCGGGCAATTGCAAAAGATACTGTGAACGCGATCCGCAGCGGTATCGTCTACGGCTCTGCCGGACAGATAGACGGCCTTCTGGACCGGTTCACAAATGAGCTTTCTGAAATTGAGGGAAGAGAGGTTTCGCCTACGTGTCTGGCTACCGGCGGTATGGGACGGCTGATCGCGCCGTTCTGCCGTCATTCGATCATTGTAGACAATGAACTGCTTCTGAAGGGACTGGGTATTATCTGGAAACTGAATCAGAAGTAAACGAAAAATCCCGATGAACTGAATCAGAACGAAAAATTCCGATGAAGGGTTAGAATATCGGGGAAAAAATAGAGCCGGGAAAAGCGGCACCGTGGAGGTGCCGCCTTTCCCGGCTTTGTAATCCTTATCAGGATGTAATCGTCTGCGCTAACAGCCTGTAATAATCTGCACGATCAAGATGTAATCGTCTGCGCACTGTCATCTGGCGATGGCAGCGTTTGCAGGCGTTTTTTACATCCACTTGAAGTTATTCTGCGGTTATTCTACGGTTACGGATTTCGCGAGATTTCTCGGCTTGTCAACATCGAGGCCCTTTGCGACACTGATGTAATAGCCCAGAAGCTGAAGCGGAATCACGGCAAGGCTTGCTTCGAAAGCCGGTTCCGTCTTCGGAACGTATACGACAAAGTTCGCGACGTCCTCGATGCTGTAATTCCCGTTGGTGGTAAGCCCCATGAGATAAGCGCCTCTGCTCTTGACCTCGACCATATTGCTGCGGGTCTTCTCATAGAGATCCTGCTGTGTGCAGACACCGACCACCAGAGTCCCGTCTTCGATCAGGCTGATTGTTCCGTGTTTCAGTTCGCCTGCAGCATATGCCTCGGAGTGAATATAGCTGATCTCCTTCATCTTAAGGCTGCCTTCCATGCAGATCGCGTAGTCAATGCCACGGCCGATGAAGAAGACATCGTGGGCGCTGGCATATTTTGCCGCAAACCACTGGATACGCTCCTTATCCTCAAGCTCCTTTTCGATGTGATCCGGGAGCGCCAGAAGGGCGTCGATATACTGTGCTTCCCGTTCCTCGGAGATAGAGCCCTGTGCGGTACCGATTGCAATGCCGAGGAGGTAGCTGGCAATAAGCTGACAGCTGTATGCCTTGGTGGTGGCAACTGCGATTTCCGGTCCGGCGTAGGTGTACATCACGTGATCGGCTTCACGCGCGATCGACGATCCGACGACATTGACAATGGCGAGAACCGGAATATTCCGGTCTTTCGCCAGGCGAAGTGCAGCCAGTGAATCGGCGGTTTCTCCCGACTGAGAGATGATAATAACGAGAGAGTGTTCCTTCTGAAGTTTGGGGTTCCGGTAACGGAATTCCGAGGCGAAGTCAACCTCTACGCATATGTCAGTCATCTTTTCAAGCGCGTATTTCGCGACCATTCCGACATGGTAGGCAGAACCGCAGGCCACAATGTATACGCGGGTGAGATCCGCAAGCTGTCCTTCGGTCAGATTAAGTGCCTCGAGGTTTACATGGCCGTCCCTGAGATAGGCATTGACCGTGTCTCTGACCGCCTTCGGCTGTTCATGAATTTCCTTAATCATGAAATGCTCGTAGCCGCCCTTTTCCGCTGCTTCCGCATCCCATTCAATGGTCTTGAGTTCCTTCTGGATCTCGTCGCCGTCCAGATTATAGAAGGTGATTCCGTCTCTGGTAAGCCGTCCGACCTCCATGTTCCCGATGTAATACACATTCTTGGTATATTTGAGAATGGCGGGAACGTCGGAACCGAGGAAGGAGCCGTCCTTGTTGGTGCCGAGCACCATGGGACTGTCCTTCCGGGTTACATAGATTTCACCCGGATAGTCCTTGAACATGATGGCAAGAGCATACGAACCACGGATACGAACCTGCGCGTGGTTGATGGCGTCAATCGGGGTGCCTTCGTACTTCTTGTAATAGTAGTCGATCAGCTTGATCGCAACCTCCGTATCGGTTTCGGAGTAGAAGGTGTAGTTATGGCGCAGAAGCTTTGCCTTGAGCTCCTGGAAATTCTCGATGATTCCGTTGTGAACGCCGACGACATTCATATCATCGCTGCAGTGAGGGTGGGCGTTAATCTCCGAGGGTTCGCCGTGGGTTGCCCACCTGGTGTGCCCGATTCCGCAAAAGCCCGGAACAGCAGCGCCGTTGTCGGTCTTGTCCTTCAGTTCGGAAAGACGGCCCTTAGCCTTGACGATGATCGTCTTGTCTCCATTTCGTACGGCGATTCCGGCGGAATCATATCCGCGATATTCCAGCCGTGTCAGACCCTCAAGAAGGATCGGAGCCGCCTGGCGGTCGCCGGTATATCCTACTATTCCACACATGATAAATATCTCCTGTCTTTCTTCATATGAATCTGCATAAGGCGGAAGGGAACAGACCCTTCCGCCTGCATATAGTCTAACATACATCAGTGCCCGGAGAAAATCAACCCGGGCGGCACGGACCGCCATATCTGAAGCGCCTGCCGGTTTGTGAATGCAGCAGAGCTGTGAAATGTCTGCCGGTTCGTGAATACAGCGGAGCTGTGAAATTAATGTCATGAACCGAGACAGCCGGCAGAATTCTCAGGCCCCGTATTTTCTGCGGATGATGCAGGCTATTCTCTCACATTCATCTTCGCAGATCCGGTCGGTTTCTGCCTCCGCCATAATCCGGAGCAGTGGCTCCGTGCCGGACGGTCTCACCAGGATTCGTCCGTTGCCGTTAAGGCTCCTGTTCGCCTGATCGATGGCATCCTGAACCTCCGGATCGCCCATGACCTGATTCTTATCGGTAACCTTTACATTTACCAGAAGCTGCGGGTAGATCTTCAGGCCCTCACAGAGCTCATTGATTGTGCGGCCGGTCTCCTTCATGATCTTCAGAAGCGCGAGGGCGGTGACAAGTCCGTCGCCCGTTGTCTCGTATTCACTGAAGATGATATGACCGCTCTGTTCGCCTCCGACGATGTATCCGTTTTTCAGCATGCAGTCATAGACATACTTATCGCCGACGTCGGTTTTTTCCACATGGATGCCCTCACGCTCCATCGCTTTCCAGAGACCGAGGTTTGCCATGACAGTGGTGACAACGGTATTCCCCTTCAGCATTCCCTTGTCGCGATAATATTTGCCGCAGATATAAAGCACAAAGTCTCCGTCTACAAGTGCGCCGTCAGGCCGTACCGGGATCTGCCGGTCCGCGTCTCCATCAAAGGTGAGGCCGAGATCAAAGCTTCCTGTCTTCATGAATTCGCGGAAAGCATCCGGGTGGGTGCTGCCGCAGTTGTTGTTGATGTTAATACCGTTGGGCTTGTTGTTCATGACCGTGCAGGATGCGCCCAGACGGGTCAGAACCTTTTCTGCCGTATATGTGCTGGATCCGTTTGCGCAGTCCATGGCAACACGCATTCCGGTGAGGTCTGTCGGGAATGTACGGCAGATAAAATCGATATAATGATCAATGCCCTGCGGGTAGGGAATTACACGGCCGATTTTTTCATCCGTCACAAAATGGATGGTCTCCTTGCCGTCGATATAATCCTCGATCAGAGCTTCCACCTCGCCCTGGAGCTTTATGCCGTCCTTTGAAAAAATTTTGATTCCGTTGTCATAGAACGGATTATGGGAGGCGCTGATCATGGCGCCTACGGCAAAATCTTCATGAACCGTGAGGTAGCAGATCATCGGGGTCGGGCAGTATCCTGCCAGATACGCGTCGCATCCCTCGGAAGCAATGCCGGCAGCAAGCGCGTTCTCCAGCATATCAGAGGAAAGACGGGTGTCCTTTCCAATGATGATTTTGCTTCTGCCGTTTCTGCTGTAATAATAGCCGAGATATCTTCCAACCTCAAAAGCGCGGGAAGCCGTGAGCCCCTCATTTGCCTTGCCGCGGATGCCGTCTGTACCGAAATATCTTCCCATTATCTCTTCTCCTCCGGGATAATTTTTCTGATTACTGTTCCGTTGTCCTTCCAGATGGAATTCTCAGGAAGAACTCCTCTGACACAGGAGGTCGGATAAATATTGCAGTTTCTTCCGATGACCGTGCCTGGATTGAGGACGCTGTTGCAGCCGACTTCCACATGATCTCCGAGCATGGCTCCGAATTTCTTGAGACCGGTCTCGATATTTTCATCCTGTCCGTGGACAACCACCGGGAGCTTGTCGGATTTGACGTTGCTGGTGATGGATCCTGCGCCCATATGGGAGAAATATCCGAGAATCGAGTCCCCGACGTAGTTGTAGTGCGGCGTCTGAACATGGTCGAAGAGAATGACATTTTTCAATTCAACCGAATTTCCGACTACGCAGTCAGCGCCGACAAGGGCGGAGCCACGGATAAAGGCACAGTGCCTGACCTCTGTGTTCGGTCCGATGATACACGGTGCGCCGAGGTAGGCAGACGGGAAAATCCGTGCTGTCCGATGAACCCAGACGTGCTCGGAAACCTCTGTATATTCATTTTTGTCGAGATCCCTGCCAAGGGAGAGGATCAGGTCCTTAATTCCTGCAAGAGCCTCCCAGGGATAGGTGAAACGGCTGAGATAGTCCTTTGCAAGAGTGTGATCCAGATCATACAAATCTCTGATAGTGTACATATGATGCTCCTCTATATGTTGGAATAATATATAGTTTATTACTATATCACAAAATGTAAGGAAGCGCTACTGCCCTGATCTCGCTGTGATGCCGCGCACCGGTCAGTTTTCTTTAGTCTTCTTTCCTGTCGCAGCCTGTCAAGGTTAAGACGCCATTTTCGCATGTGATTTCGAACCACGCACAGTTTCCGACAGGATTCTCCCAGAAGGTCTTCAGGGGATCTGCGTGAATGTGAACGAGAGCGGCACGTATCACGCCTCCGTGAGTGGATACCAGAATGCTTTCTGCCGGTTTTTCTCTTTTCAAATCCTCGAGAAAACTGCTCACCCGCTGGATCAGACGGATTCCGCTTTCCATGCCCGGACCGGGAATATAGTTGCCGAAGTCATACAGCATGGTGTGCAGGGTTTTGGGGTTCATCTTCTCCCACTTCTGTCCCTCAAACGGCCCGAAGCTGATCTCCTTCAGCCGGTCATCCATGGTCAGCCGCTCGGCCGGAAGACCTGTCGCAAGCATGGCGGTCTCCACCGCGCGCTCCTGCGGGCTTGTGTATACGAGATCAAAATGCAGTCCCATTGTCCGGAATTCTTCCCGAACTTCCCGTGCCTGCCTCCGGCCTTTTTCGGTAAGAGCGGCATCCGGGGAGTTAATCTGACCCTGGAACCGGCCGCCGAGCGCGTTAATCCTGGTTTCGCCATGCCTCAGAAGATAGATTTTCATAATAGATCCTTTCGCTCGCGGATGGATATCGGAATAATGACCGGAATGATCTGGAGATTCCATCGGTAACTGCCGGAATCATCTGGAAAACTCGGCAGCAACAGCCGGAATCATCTTGAAATTGCGGTAACAGGTGCCGGAGGAGTCTGTTTTTAACGTTACGGGTCAATATGGTAGCCGGCATTTTCCAGCGCGTGGAGCGCTTTCTCGATGTTCTGCTTCTTGACCATGATATAATCTGTATTATAGGTAGAGACTACGAAAATACTGATGCTGTTCTCTGCGAGTATTTCCGAGATCTTTGCAAGGATGCCGATCTGATTAAAATCAAGCTGTCCCTCGATTCTCATAGCCTTCCATCCGTAGTCGACATCGGTGGCGTTTTCCGGGATATATCTGGTCAGACAGACCAGGGAATTCTCTTCATCAGTACGCTCCATGAAGCAGAAATTTTTTTCCAGGTTTGTCTCACTGAAATCCTTTACCTTGCAGACGGAAAATTCCTCGTCTATTACCTTGATATTCATATCATCCTCCGAAACATATATGATATAGTTTACAACAAACTGTCAGTTGAAACAGATACCGGTTATCAACGGGTCAGAAACTCACCCAGACGATCCTTTTCATTCCGGTAGTCCTCAATTCCGAGATCATAGAGGCGGCGGTTTTCTTCCGGATCCATCGCGTAGGTACTCATCTCAAGATGCCTGCTCGGCGCGAATACAAAAGCCTTCCCCTCCTTCTCGAGCTCAAAGACTCTGCGAAAACGCTGCATATAGCTGATGTGCCTGTTGTTCAGCGCTTCCACGATTTTTGGATATTTCATAATACGCAGAGAGTAGAATAACCGCATGTGCTCTGGCTTTTTCTGAAAATCCCTGGGTTTTGAGAGAATGACAACGATCTTGTCACAGCCGCCCTGACGCAGAGCATGGTCGACAGGAATCGGGTCGGAGACGCCGCCGTCAAAATACGGAGTACCGTTGATAAAGCGGGGTCTGCATGCGGCAGGCAGGGCACAGGATGCCTTGATAATTTCATAATTGTCCTGGGACATCTGCTTCCCGGAAAAATAGGCCGGAACACCGGTGAGTGCATTGGTAGCGACGACTTCATATTCGGCCGGATTCGCTGCAAGCTTCGGATAATCGAGGGGATCGTCGCCGTCGTGGTTTGTCATTGTGCTGTATATAAAGTCCAACCCGAAGAGATCGCCTGTTTTCAGAAAACTGTTAAATCCAAAATATTCTTTTCGCTTCAGATGTTCGGTGTAATAGCGAAGATTTCTCTCCCGCTGGCCTGCCAGAAAGGAGGCACAGTTCGCCGATCCGGCGGATACGCCGATCACATAATCGAAGCAGATCTCATCGTCCAGAAATTTATCCAGAACGCCGGCGCTGTATGCGCATTTCATACCTCCGCCTTCGACTACAAGTCCGATTTTGCTCATTTTTTTCCTCTTTCTGCTGGAAACGCAGCTGTAAGTGAAATAGTCCCTGCGGATGAAGCCACAGGTTCAGGTGAAATAGTCCCTGCGGATGAAGCCACAGGTTCAAGTGAGATCAGATGCAAAGCCCGATCACTGCGAGAACCAGAAAACAAACCATGAGACCAGCTGATACAATCAGAAGAATTCTCACCGGCAGCGCGTTATCGCAGTAACCGAGCTGAAGAGAATTGATCAGAATGATTCCCGCCAGAGAGGAAATCACAGAGGTGGCTCCTACTGCCCCGAACACAATTCTGGGTATCCGGGTATGGTCGATAAAAAAACCGAAAACAACGCCGATCAGTATCGCGGCTGCGATAATCAGTCCGACAAAAATTTTCTCAAGGTGGTAGAATTCGTCCGTATCATACATATTTTCTCGGTTCTCCAGACTCATCATGATTGTTTTATACTTCCTCGTTTTCCATGAAAATACCCGAAAATCCGATACGACAGATTTCCGGGTAAGTAATATGCCGGTGGTGGGACTCGAACCCACACGCCATTGCTGACAACAGATTTTGAGTCTGTCTCGTCTACCGATTCCGACACACCGGCGTTTGTCAGAAAATAAAACAGAGTGCCTTTTTCGGGCACTCTGTTAGTGTAGCATATCGGGTATTTAAAATCAATGCAAAGTTCACAGCTCGTCGCTGACACACAATGCCCGCCTGCGGGGTATGGCGGTTTACTGCTCTCCGAACATTTTGCGGTATTCCGGGGTGAAATCCAGAGTGGCAAAATAATCCTTTGGCGTTTCAGGACGACGAATCATCTCGTAGCTGCCATCAGCCTTCAGAAGGATTTCCGCAGACCAGAGTTTTCCGTTGTAGTTGTATCCCATGGAGAAACCATGTGCTCCTGTGTCGTGTATATACAGAATGTCGCCCTTCTTGATTTCCGGGAGCATGCGGTCGATTGCAAATTTGTCGTTATTCTCGCAGAGCGAACCCACGATATCGTATTTGTGATCGCATTCCGCGTTTTCCTTGCCCATCACTGTGATGTGATGGTACGCGCCGTACATGGCGGGGCGCATCAGGTTGACCGCGCAGGCGTCCACACCGATATATTCCTTGTAGATGTGTTTTTCGTGAATCGCGCGGGTGACAAGGGCTCCATAGGGGCCCATCATGAAACGGCCCATTTCGGTGAAGATCTTGACGTCGCCCATTCCTGCCGGTACGAGGATCTTGTCGTAGACCTTGTGCACACCTTCGCCGATGACGTGGATGTCGTTCGGCTCTTCCCATGGCTTGTAAGGGATGCCGACACCGCCGGACAGATTAATGAATCCGATGTGCGCGCCGGTTACGTTCTGAAGCTTTACGGCGAGATTGAACAGGACTTCGGCAAGCTTCGGATAATACTCGTTTGTGACCGTATTGCTTGCGAGAAAAGCATGGATGCCGAACTCCTCGACGCCCTTCTCCTTCAGAATACGGAATGCCTGAAAGAGCTGGTCTGTCGTCATACCATACTTGGAATCCCCGGGATTGTCCATGATTCCATTGGAAAGCTCGAACAGCCCGCCGGGATTGTAGCGGCAGCAGATCCGTTTCGGGACATATCCCAGTGCTTCCTCGATATCCGCAATGCTGGTGAAGTCGTCCAGGTTGATGATGGCATGGATGTCAT
The DNA here is from genome assembly GCF_052117805.1 of Bilifractor sp. LCP21S3_F8. NCBI lineage: Bacteria > Bacillati > Bacillota > Clostridia > Lachnospirales > Lachnospiraceae > Bilifractor > Bilifractor sp. LCP21S3_F8. Next base: position 79,704 of record NZ_JBQKIK010000011.1, read on the forward strand.
TCGCCTTCTTGTATTCCGAAAGCGGAGTGTCGTTTGAGGAGAACATGATATGGTCTCCGTCAAAGCCCATTGCCTCGGAAAGCATCAGTTCGGTCATAGAGGAACAGTCGCAGCCACAGTCGTACTCTTTCAGAATTTTAATGAGTGCGGGTGTCGGGGTTGCTTTAACGGCAAAATATTCTCGGAAGCCGGGATTCCAGGCAAATGCTTCCTTCACCGCCTGTGCGTTTTTACGGATTCCTTTTTCGTCGTAAATATGAAAAGGAGTCGGTACATCGCGAATGATCTCTTCAAGTTTCTCCTTTGTGACAAAAGGCGTTTTCTTCATGGGTAGATCTCCTTATAATGACTCCGGCAAACAGATCGGAGGTGAACTTATACAGTATGCGGAGCCCCATTCACGGGACACCGGGTTTCCTGTACCATTAAAACATACTCTGATTAAAATGTAAAACACTTTGTGACTTTACAAAGCTAAAATGTACTGTATAAGCTCTTCGAAAACGCATACAGAATCGTCACGCGCGAAGCACGGAGCAATCCGTAGCTTATACAGTTTGTGGCACGACTTATCGTATAAGGGTTTATTGGATATGCTTATGATTATAAAGGTGATCCTGACAGTATTCGTAGTTTCCGTTGCATTTGGAACAGAACCGGAATTCGAGATTCGGGTCATCGAGTTCTGTTCGTCCGCACACGGCACAGCGGTGAATTGGCCGTCGGCCGCTGTTCGGATTGCCTTGGCCGGCGCCGAAGGTGCTGCGGTCAATTTTGTCTCCTCTGTTTGCGCTGTTTCCGTAAGGGGAGCTGTTCTGCCCGCTATTATAGGGAGAACTGTTCCGGCCGGTGTTGTAGCCGTTCATGTAGCGGCGGAAATTTCTCCGCGTCTGCCGCTGGCTTCTGCTCATGCCCTGCGTTCCATGTGTGAGGAAGAAGAAAATAATCGTGCTGGCGAGTGAGCAGACAATCATGATGATCCTCGGAAGACGCATTGACGCGGGGGAACTGATGACGTCATAGATCAGATAAATGATGTCGACGATGGCCAGGTATTTGATCCGGATCGGTATGATGAACATAAACAGCATCTTCTGATCGGGAAAGGTCAGGGCGAATCCGAGGAAGATGGACAGACTGACATAGTACGTGGAGAACATCATTCCATAATCCACACCGGTGATGGCGTACAGGACGAATGCGCCGATGACGGTCATGATCAGACCGAAGAAAATGTATACGTCATAGAGAAAATCGCCCCAGGTCCGCTCCAGGAGCGTTCCGAGCTGATAGTAACAGATCAGCATGATGATGGTCCAGATATTCAGAGATGACGGGGGAATCAGCCACCAGGATACGAGACGCCACACCTGCCCCTTCAGAATAAGAGATGGTGAAAGCGTCAGATAGTTAAAGACCGTTCCATATTCCGGATTCATGAGTGCCATGAAGTAGAGAATATATCCTGCTACATAGGTCATAATGATGTAAATGGTCAGATGATGGATTGCATACTTTCCGATTTTTCGTTCCAGTTTGTGTAAAAAATCCATGGATCCTGTCCTTTCTTTCCCGTATTAAGACGGATGTCAGGTGAAACAGAATATCCTGTCATCCGGTGATACGATATTGCCGGCTTTCTTGTTAATTTCTACAATTATAAGGGGCAGCCGAAGGGTTGTCAACGTCGCACAATGCCCCAGCCCTGGCGTTGTGCAGTTGTATTGCCGGTTCAGTAATATGCTGCCCGCACACTCCACCAGTTCATGTCATTGATTTATGCCATGGCTGTTGTGTGTGTTGCGGAATGCGCCGCCCGCATGACCGGTACCGGTTCGTAAAACACTTTTTGCCACGGCTTTTGTGCCGGCGTTGGTTGTCTGCAATATTTGACGCATCTTTCTCGTATTCTTCGTTGATAACAATTTAACAAAATGACATAATATGGAATTGTAATCCCGGTTGGATGAAGCCGGATATTAGGACTTTTCAGGCCGGGGTTAGGACAGAACATTGGAATCACAAAGGATTCCGGAACGGTCTCAGAGAATTATACAAGACAGATTCCATAAAGGAGGATACTATGGCTAGATTACGTTTAATGAGAGCACCGCTAAAGTATGTTCAGGGAAAGGATTCGCTGCTTCATTTCTATGAGCAGCTGCAGGATCTCGGATCAAAATGGCTTTTTATCTGTTCACACAGCGGATATAAGAATTGTCATGATAAAATCGAGAAGAGTTTTGAGGGAACAGATAACGTCCGTCATTATGAAGTATTCAGCGGTATCTCCAGTATCGGTGAGATTGAAAAGATGCGGAAGATTGTCCGTGAGGAAGGCATCGATACGGTAGTAGGTGTAGGCGGAGGATCGGCAATTGATACCGCCAAGGCAACCGCATATTATGAGAAGATCCATGACGTCTCCTGCCCCACTGTCTGCGCGACAGATGCTCCCTGCACAGGACTTTCTGTTATTTACAACGATGATCATTCGTTTAACAGCTATCTCTTCTATCCGAAAAACCCGGATGCCGTAATTGTGGACAGCGCGGTTATCGCAAACGCGCCGACCCGTTTTCTGATTGCGGGCATTGGTGATGCGCTCGGTACATATTTCGAGGGAAGAGCCTGCGTTCGTACCGATGCGCCGAGCCTTGAAAATGGTGGAATTACCCGTTCTGCCATGGCACTCTGTGAGCTTTGCTACAAGACACTGCGTGACTACAGCGCAGCAGCAATTCGCGCGTGTGAGAATCATGTGGTAACACCCGCACTGGATGCGATCATTGAGGCAAATACCTATCTCTCAGGAGTTGGTGCGGACAATGCCGGATTGGCAGCTGCGCATTCCTTCTACAATGGGTACACCGGTCTCGAGAATCATCCGGCGCAGCATGGATTATGTGTTGCATTCGGTACGCTGGTTCAGCTGCAGCTTGAGGGTGCTCCCCGTGAAGAGTTCGATGAAGTGCAGAACTTCTGCCGTGAGACGGGGCTTCCGGTTACGCTTGCAGAGCTCGGTGTAACTACTGATGAACAGGTCAGAAAGATTGCAGAGCTGGCTTGCGTTGAAGGGGAATCCATTCACAACATGGTTGCGGATGTTACAGCGGAGCAGCTTTATGACGCAATCCTGGCTGCAGATGCACTTGGAAAAGAACTGCAATAAGGAATAAAGCGGTTCGTTTCTGAAGCGGTGAGGGGGTGCGGGGGATTGAAAGGACAGCTCCCCTGTGCTAAAGTGATTAATATTGGAGGCGGATGGACTGTTTCGCGGCCATCCGCCTCATATTTTTACCATTCAGTCAGGAGAAAAAAGCATGGCGGGATCAACTTTTGGAACAATCTTTCGCGTCACTACCTGGGGAGAGTCGCACGGCAAAGGAGTCGGCGTTGTCGTGGACGGATGTCCGGCGGGGATTCCTCTTAAAGAGGAGGATATACAGCCCTTTATGGACCGGAGGAAACCCGGCCAGAGCCGGTATACAACGAAGCGTGCGGAATCCGACAAAATTGAAATTTTATCCGGCACCTTTGAGGGAATGACCACAGGAACACCGATTTCGATGATGGTACATAACACCGATCAACACTCGGGGGATTACAGCAGCATCATGGATAAATACCGCCCCGGACATGCGGATTACGGATTTGACAGCAAGTATGGCATACGAGACTACAGGGGCGGCGGGCGGTCCTCAGGCCGGGAAACCATCGGAAGGGTTGCCGCGGGAGCAATCGCTTCTCTTCTGCTCAAACAGCTGGGAATCACGATCACTACCTATGTCAGACAAATCGGGCCGATACCGATCCGGAGTTTTGATGAGAAGGAGATTATGAACAACAAGCTGTATATGCCGGATGCTTCCGCGGCCGCAATGGCTTCCGCATACCTGGAAAAATGTATGTCGGAGAAGAATTCGTCCGGCGCGATGATAGAATGCGTTGTGAAGGGAATGCCGGCGGGAGTCGGGGAACCGGTCTTTGACAAGCTGGATGCGGATCTGGCGAAGGCAATCATGTCGATCGGAACGATAAAGGGAGTGGAAATCGGCGACGGCTTTGGTGTTGTAGAGGCAACCGGTGCGGAGAACAATGATGACTTTACCATCGATGAGAACGGCAGAATCACGAAGCAGACCAATCATGCCGGCGGAATCCTGGGAGGCATCAGCGACGGATCGGATATTGTGATCCGGTGCGCGAGCAAGCCAACTCCTTCTATCGCAAGGCCGCAGCAGACAGTCAGCCGGGACGGGAAAAAGGTTGAGATTGAGATACACGGCAGACATGATCCGATTGTGGCGCCGAGAGCGGTTGTGGTTGTCGAAGCGATGACAGCCATTACGATTGCAGATAAGCTTCTTACTGGAATGGGCAGCCGGATCGAAAATGTGCGCCGGATATGGATGCCTGAGCGCTGAGAAAATTTCCCTGGTTTTTAGCCGTGTTCTCGTTCTCGCGTTATTTCCACGGTACCATGTTCGTTCATATCTGTCGCCACCACAAATGTTCTTGCCCACTGGTGAGCAGGCAGGTCATGTGCCAGGAACAGCGTGGCTGGAATTATTTGGCAGATATAGCAGAACCCCGGCTGGTTTCCAGCCGGGGTTCTGCTATACAGTGCGCCTAGCGGCGCACGTTTCCAACGGGTTCAAGTCCCGAATCCGCCCGGTAGTGGGAAGGATATAGCCGAAGGCTAGGGTGTCCGCCGTGAGACGGAATCTGAAGGAAGCCGGATGTGGGGAACATACTATCCCACGGGCAAATCTCCGGTCTGACGTACAGAAATCTTATACGAGGTTATGCATG